>JAAYHP010000291.1 GCA_012735355.1 Lysinibacillus sp.
ATTTTCTCTTAAAAGAAAATGATGAGTTTTTGATATTAAACTGAAAATTGATTTTCGTTGCATATCATTTTTTTACTATGCTTCTTCACTGATTCTTAATTAAATTAGCTATATGTCCCAACCTCTTGTAATATGAGGACAAATTTGCCTTATTTTAATCGCGGTCTTTCTTTCATCCCTTTAATGAATTGATCTAATAGATCCTCTTTTGATAAGTTTTCATCCAGTAACATTTCCAATAATTTCTCAGCATATTTGATTCGCACTGTTTTTAATTGTCCCTTCAATAATATAGAAAGATTTTCCTCTATCTCCTCAATTGCTTTCACTTTAACTAAAAAAGGGGCTGGCTCATTATCAGGAGACGTAATGGTAACAAGCACTCCAAATTCTTCTTCATTGTCCCGATAAGTTTCAAAAATTGATTGATATTGTTTTGAAATAAACAATTCTAAAATCCAACTTCTTTCTTGATTTTCTTGGTTAATGGTAATCCCGTCAATAAGGGGGATTTTTTGTCCATTATTTTCAAATTGAAAGGAAATCATTTTGAATGTTTTCATATATGTTCCTCCTATTTATAGGTCGGATTGAATAATTTCAAGTTATAACCAGTATAGCATAGAGCTAGTTGATAGAAGAGATGATCATAAATAATGAATAATGCTAAAGTTTTAATTTGCGACTTATCAAAATTTGCGAGTAAAGGCAATAAAGGATTAAGTTAGAGTCGTTTTTCCGAATCTTTGTTCTTTAAGAGAAATCTATTTTTGGATGTGAAAAAATATGTCATTTTCTACTTTTGCAATTTTGTCAAAAAAGAGGGAAGGGGATAGTATATAGGCAAAAAAGGAGGTGAAAGGATGAATCATGTCGGACTAGTCGGTCGATTAACGAAAGATCCAGTTCTTCGGGAATTTTCTGAAAGAAGAGTTGCTACGAGCTTTGTTTTAGCAGTTAACCGGAATTACCGCAATAGCCAAGGAGACGTGGATGCGGATTTTGTATTATGTACAGCTTGGGGAAAATTAGCTGAGCTGATTGTGCAGTATTGCGGTAAAGGTTCACTCATCGGTGTCAACGGTCGTTTGCAAACACGCTCCTATACGAATAAGGAAAATGTAAAGGTGTATTCAACAGAAGTCGTTGCCGATGATGTCCGATTTTATGTATTAAAATCAAAATCAAAACAGCCTGAGGAAAATCAAGAAATTAGCCAAGATTTTGTTCTCCCTGAAACGGAAAAAGAATTGCCAGTCACTTAACGCAATTACATTAACGACAAAATGCAGGAAAGAGTCTAATGGTCGTTTTATATCGTTGCATGAACACATTTAGAGAAAAACGAGTGGAAGTTAACGATGATTGTGTTTGTGGAAAAATGGTTGGATAGTTTTTGAGGAATAGGTGAGGAGTTCTTAAAACTTGGAATTGAAAAATTAAGGGTAGATGGTGTTCATTTGAATTGTAGCAAAAAGGGCAAAGTGAAAAGGATTATGAATGCTTTTTGAGTAGTGTGAATAGTTTTTTGTAGCAAGTTGACAGAGGATATTAATGTTGATATGGGGTTGGAGCATTTTAATGGAAGGTAATAAGGATGAGCACACTTTGGGGAAATTGACCATGATGATTAGTTTGCAGGAAAAAGCAAATTCAGAAAAGTGGGGGTGATAAAAAAACACTGCTGATTGTGACCGCCCAGCAGTGTCATAAACAACTCATTTATCTGCCATCGAAACTTACAATTGAATAATCACCATAATCAAAAATAGTGAGGCATTAAACGAATAAACGAGGAAATCAGAAAGTATCCAGTCTCTCTCTTAATCCTCCCAAACTTTTCCGAAGCACCTCCCACTGGCTTCGGATTTTTTTATTCCTACAGGATTTACAAGTTAGAGATTTACGGGTGCTTGGGTGAGTATTTAAACCGTGAGAATGAAGTATGAAAGTGCCCAAGTTGAGCAAATCATGAACTACAACTTCACAACCTCGCTACCGAGCGTTAATAAATCTAGAAGCTCCTCTTCTTGCAATTCCGCAAGCCAATTGCTCGACTGAATCAATTCCTCCGACAAAGCAGACTTCATCTCAAGCATTTGATCCACTTTCTCCTCAATCGTTCCAATTGTAATAAACTTATGCACTTGCACAAACTGTGTCTGTCCAATTCGATACGCCCGATCCGTTGCCTGATTTTCCACCGCTGGATTCCACCAACGATCCGCATGCAACACATGATTCGCTGCAGTTAAATTCAAGCCTGTGCCGCCAGCTTTAAGTGACAACAAGAAAATCGGAAACTCCCCTGCTTGAAAGGCCTCTACTAAACGATCCCGCTGATGCTTTGGCATACTTCCCGTCAAAAACGGCACATCCAAATCATAGAGCTCGGCAAAACAATGTTGCAACAAATTCCCCATCCCGATATACTGGGTGAAAATTAAACATTGCTCACCATTTGCTACAATCTCACTTGCCAACTCCACAATTCGCTTCAACTTCACTGAACGCTCAAGCAACACAGAAGCTTCACCAAAAGGCTCTTTCAAATACAATGCCGGATGATTACACAACTGTTTCAACTTACTCAACATCTGCAAAATTCGACCTTTTCGCTCAAAAGGTGTCATCTGCTCCAATCCTGCCAATGTATCTTGAATATACCCTTCATACAACGCCGCTTGCTCAGAAGTTAATGGGCAAAACTCCTTCGACTCTAGCTTATCCGGCAAATTCAACTGCAACTCCGGATCCTTCTTCGTTCGACGCAATAAAAACGGGCGAACTTTCCTCCGCAACAGAGACTTATGTTGCTCTGAATCATCCCGCTCTATCGGCACAATAAATTGCTCAGAAAACTTACCAAAACTACCTAAATATCCTCGGTGGATAAAATCAAAAATCGCCCACAACTCCGCTAAGCGATTCTCGATTGGCGTTCCAGTCAATGCTATATGATGCTCACCCTTTAACCGGCGAATCGCCTTCGACTGCAACGTCTGCATATTTTTAATATTTTGTGCCTCATCTAACGTCACCGTTGCCCATTCCACCGGCTCTAAAAACTCAATATCTTGCGTAATCGTACCATAAGTAGATAAAACGACATGGGGCTTTACATCGCGCAAAAACTTAACAAACCCATCATCCCGCAACCGCCCAGAAGAATAATGGGTATGCACTTTTAACGACGGAGCAAAGCGGGCAAGCTCCTTCTGCCAATTTCCTAACACCGAAGTAGGGCAAATCACGAGCGTCGGCTTGTCCTCACGATGGGCCTCATATATATGAAGCAAATAGCTAATTAACTGCACTGTTTTCCCAAGGCCCATATCATCGGCAAGCACCGCACCGAACTTTTGATTCCGCATAAACACGAGCCACTCAAACCCTTGCTTTTGATAAGGGCGAAGTTCCGCTTGCAACCCACGAGGCACTGCGACATGAGGCAACCCTTGCTTTTCTTGCAACTGTTCCACATACATTTTCAAAGAACGCTGCATTTCAAAAGCAAAGACCGGGTCATCCCGCTCCGCATCTTCCGCATCCTCTTCTTCCGGCGCCATCAACTCTTCCGGAAGCTCTTGGAAAATCAGCTCCTTTACCGTCCAATTTTCTTGTTCCGCTTTATCCATCAACTCCCGCACCTTCGCCATCCAATCGTCATCTACGCGGAACCACTC
>JAAYHP010000292.1 GCA_012735355.1 Lysinibacillus sp.
AATAATTAAAATAAATAAAAATGTAAAAATAAAAGACCAAATAATACGATTAAGCAATATTTCTAAACTATTTACATGTTCTAACATCTTCCAATATAGCGGAAAGAATCCCCATATTCCATAAGCTGAAAATGCGAACAACATACCCTTTCTATTTTCACTCAAAATCAATGACACCTCTGTTCAATTATGAAAATCATTTTGTTGCTAAAATATTTATTCAAATTATATCGATGGAAAATATTGAAGTAAATGAAAATTTGCAAAAAAGCCCACCTTTTATTGAAAAAGATGGGTCAAACAATTCAACTAGTAAATTTAAATACCTCTTTAATCTTTTTTAAAACGCCCCCAGAACTATAAGTTAATACACTTCGTCTGTAAAAGGATAAGCTAATCCAATAAGTTAAAATAACGGTACTGACTAAAATCATTAATGAAACTAACGGTTCTATTAAAGATATGTCTGTTGCTCCAATTCTAAGGGGCATGACCATTCCCGATGTTAAAGGAATGTATGAAAAAACTTTAATTAACATCGTATCGGGATTAAACAATCCAGAAAGCATAACGTAAAATCCGATCAATGTAATCATAATCGCCGGAGTCATTACTTGTGATGCTTCTTCTACTTTCGACACGAGGGAACCAAACAATGCTCCAATAATTAAATATAAAAAGATCGTTAAAAATAAAAAAACAACAACAAAAATGACATAAGAATAAGAAATATCTTTGATTATAGATAAAATCATATCCAATTTTGTTCCATTCTTTACAGTAGCTAACAAAATAAACAATATGCCAAAAATAACGATGAATTGTGCAATGGCTACTAAAGTGATTCCAAAGATTTTCGATTGAAAATGGGTGCTCGGCTTTACGCTAACTAATAGCATTTCAAGGGTACGAGAGCCTTTTTCCGAAGCGACATCTGTTGTTATCATCGATAAAAGGGTTATTACAAAGAAATAAATGATGATCCCAACAAAATAAGAAGCTAAAATTCCAGATATTTTTTCATCCTCGCTTTTCCCCTCTGCAACTTCTTCATTTAAATTAGTTGTTGTTACGATTGCCTCACTATTTAAAATTTTTTGTGCTTCTTCGACAGATATGTTTAATTGTTGGATGCCATATAATTTTCCTGCATATTGTATGAATGAAGAAATCGTAGACTGTTCATTAAAAGTAAGTGGAACATATGTCGCTATATCCGCAAGTAGTTGATTCTTTTCCTCCGATAGAGATACAACAGCAGCTAGCTCTCCCTCGATGACTTTTTCAAATAATTCCTCTTTGTTTTCAGAAGAAAGAATAAATTCGATGTCATTTGTAGATGTAAAAATTTCATCGATTGCTAAATTTGTATCGTTCCATACAGCAACTTTTACATAATCTTCACTCGCAAATAATGATCGAATTTCCGACCAAAACACTATGCAAGAAATAACGACGATATATAAAAGGGTCAATAGAATGAAGGATTTTGACCGAATCTTTTGCAAAAACACTTGTTGAATTAAAATGAATAATTTATTCATCGTCTTTCATTACCTTATCCTTAAAAATTTCGTCTAAAGATAAATAATCGAGACTAAACTTTTCAATAAAGTTTCCTTTTGATACTTCGTGAAAAATGTTTTTTGCAAAAGATTCATCGGATAATGTTAAAACAAGCTCCTCCTTTTCTTCCTTTACATCAACCACACCAGCCATTTTTTCAAAAAATGATTTTTCTTTATCGCTACGTAAAGTTAACTTTATTTTTCCATATTGTTTTTTTAAATCGAGTAGGCTTCCAGAAAATAAAGAGACACCGCGTTTTAAAATACAAAGGTGATCACAAAGCTCCTCCACATTATCCATTTGATGACTGGAAAATAAAATGGTCATTCCTTCATTTTTTAAATGAAGAATAGCATCTTTTAATAAATCTCGATTCACCGGATCCAACCCACTAAATGGTTCATCTAAAATAAGAAACTTCGGCTTATGAATGAAGCTAGCAATTAATTGTAATTTTTGTTGGTTTCCTTTTGAAAGAGTTTCAGCTTTTTCATTTCGCTTATCTTCTAAATCAAATCGATGAATCCAAAAATCAATTTCCTTTTTTATATCGGCCCGCTTCATTCCTCGTATTTTTCCAAAAAAATATAACTGTTCTTCCACTTTCATTTTTGGAAAAATTCCCCGCTCTTCCGGTAAATAGCCAAGTATATCTCGATTCACTTTCTTCATTGGTTTATTTTGAAAGGTAATTGTTCCTGCCGTTGGTTGTTGAAGATCTAAAATCATGCGAAATGTTGTCGTTTTACCAGCACCATTTTGTCCGATTAACCCAAAAATTTCACCTTCATTAATCGTAAAGTTTAAGTCCTTTACTGCAACGAAGTCTTTATATTTTTTCACAACACCCTCTAGCTTTAGAGACATTTCCTTCCTCCTAAGTTTAAAATTTTTAGAATCTTCTCCAGAATGAAATATTCATCTAATGAAACATTTCAAAATCCATATAAAAAAGCAGCTATATACACGCTGCTTCTATAAATATTTTATCATTTGTTCTCTGTTATGTGTGTAAATAAAAACCTTTTAATTTTATCAATCGTTTCATCGATTTGTTTATGAAATACTTCATTTTTAGTAAAATAACTGTGTACAAGCCCACGGGCAATTTCCCATTCTACTTTTACACCGTTATACTCCAACCTTTTTGCGTAGGCGATTCCTTCATCTCTCAACACATCATTTTCACAAACGACAATATAAGCTGCAGGAAGGTTCGTTAAATCCTTCTCCTTCATAGGAGAAACATAAGGATGTAATTTTTCACTCTCATTATTTAAATAGTGTTCCGAAAACCATTCCATATCTTTTTTTAATAACCCATATCCAACTGCAAACTCTTCATAAGATGGTGTAGTAAAAGTTAAATCAGTAACCGGATATAATAAAATTTGTCCTTTAATTGTTGGCCCTTTTAAATCTCGATTCATTATTGTAACAACTGTCGCCAAATTTCCTCCTGCACTATCTCCAGCAACGAAAATTTCATTCGTTTTTCCATTTAAATTATTCACTGTCCATAAAAAAGCATCATACGCATCATTTAAGGGAACAGGAAATTTATATTCAGGAGCTAAACGATAATCGACAGACACTACAATGGCATTCGTTTTTTGAGCTAATAATTCACAAGATATATCACAAGTTTCAACGCTATTTAATACCCATCCTCCTCCATGATAATAAACAATTACTGGAAATGGCCCTCCTTTTTTCGGAGTATAAATGCGCACTTTTACCGAGCTTCCATCTCGAACAGGAATGAAACGATCTTCGATATGTACAAAATTTGTACGATGTATCGCTCTGTTTTTTAAAGCCTTTTCCCTATTTACTCTTTCTTCTTTTGGTTTCGTTGTATATAAAGGTGCTTTGTAATTTATTATTTTTAAATATTGGATTGAGGACTGTAATAAATAGGACAATGTTACACATTCCTTTCAACTTTATTCATTAAATACCCATCTGTTTACTTGTATTTATATTATAATGAATTGATATATTTTTCAACTGAAAAATGTAACATATTTTTTACTTTTCTCTAGCTATTTACTGCTATTTTTAAACTAGTTTTTCAATCATCTTTATTTAGAAATTTATAGGTATATATCTAACTTCACTTAAAAATATTCCATATGTTAGTTATGACTACGGTCCATTTGAGGAGGTGAAATGAAAATGTTTAATAGAAGACGCCCTTGTCACTCAAGACCACAACCTATCTGTTGTCCACCTAATATCATGCCAACACAAGTTGCACCTGCACAAGTTTCTCCAACACAAGAAGTAATTAAAACAAATGTGATGAATACAATCGTACCTCACTTCCATCCAATACACACGACAACTGTCAATAGACATGTGTATCATCACCAACACTATTATCCAAGAACATTCTCTGAAGTAGATCAATATTTTGAAACATCGCGTCAATGTGGTGATCCGAGAAATCCAAATCCAGGATGCTTCCCAATTCCGAGAAGATATGGTTTTTAAAACTTAATAAATTATTTTTATAAAAGGAGGCTGGGACATATAGCTAATTTAATAAAGAATCAGTGAAGAAGCATAGTAAAAAAATGATATGCAATCGAAAATTGATTGGAGTGACGGGGCGACTCCAACGGGAACAGCCCGAAACTCGAGAC
>JAAYHP010000293.1 GCA_012735355.1 Lysinibacillus sp.
GACAGCTTCATCAATCGTTCCTACAACGACAGAAGCACCATATTTTTTCACAATCGGCAATACTTTATCGAAACGTTCTTCCCCATCTTCTAAGTTAATAGAGTTAATGATGGCCTTCCCTTGTGAATACTTTAATGCTTCTTCGATTACCCGTTCGTCTGTTGAGTCGATTACTAAAGGCACTTTCACCTTTTTCACGACTTCTTGCATTAATTGGCGCATATCTTCCAGCTCATCTCGGTCTGGATTCGCTAAACAAATATCGATGACGTGAGCTCCATTTTTCACTTGAGCGCGGGCAATTTCCGCTGCTTCCTCATATATCCCATCGAAAATCAATTGCTTAAATTTACGAGAACCAATAACATTCGTTCTTTCTCCAATAAACAGTGGACGCATCGAGTCATCATAAAGGAGAGGTTCAATACCAGATACCGCGTGTCCATGCGCCTTTTCAGGTTTCTTCCGCGGCTTGTAATCCTTTACTGCTTCGCGAATTGCTTGAATGTGGGCTGGCGTTGTACCACAACATCCACCAACTAAATTTAGCCAACCTTTTTCAGCAAAACCTTGTAGTTTAATAGATAAAGATTCCGGCGTTTCGTGATAATGTCCTTCCTCATCCGGTAAACCAGCGTTCGGATAGCAGCTCACGTAGCTTGTAGATAATTCCGAAAGGGAGCGAATATGATCCGTCATAAACTCTGGCCCTGTCGCACAGTTTAACCCTACTGAAATCGGTTTAATATGTTCGATAGAAATGTAGAAGGCTTCAATGGATTGACCTGCTAAAGTTGTCCCCATCGGTTCAATCGTAGCAGAAACCATCACTGGCAACTCTTTACCAGTTTCTTCAAAGGCGCGTTTTACACCTAGAGTTGCTGCTTTTACGTTCAGCATATCTTGGCTCGTTTCAAGTAGCAGTACATCCGCTCCACCTTCAATTAAAGCCTTTGCTTGCACATAAAAGTTTTCGGAAAGTTCATCAAAAGTTATACCGCCAGTAACGGATAGCGTTTTTGTCGTTGGACCGATTGCCCCAGCAACAAATCGAGGCCAATCGCTTGTAGAATATTTTTCCGCTTCCACCTTCGCTAATTCCACTGCTCGTTTATTAATTTCTTCCGCTTTATGACCTAAATTGTATTCATTTAGTACAAGGGGCGTACCGCCAAATGTATTTGTCGATATAATGTCTGCCCCTGCTTCTAAATAAGCGCGATGTATTTTAGAAATCACATCAGGTCTCGTTAATACTAAATGTTCGTTACAACCTTCGTATTCTTCTCCACCGAAATCTTCCGCTGTTAAATTTTCTTGCTGGAGCATCGTCCCCATTGCTCCATCAATAATTAATATTCTCTTTTTTAACTGCTCTTCAATTAGGTAGTTAACCATTGACTTTAACTCCTTTATGTTGCTCATCAAGTTCTTTGATATATTGCAATAATTGTATTGACATTTCATAACGCATAAACGGTGTAATTAAATAAATTCCATTGAAATATTTTGTCGCAGTGTCTAGCAAGTCTTTCGCAATCTCTAAACCTACTCTCGTTTCTTCTTCCTTATTGCCACTTACTTCCTGCATTCTTTCTAATACTTCATCGGAAAGTTTAATACCTGGAACTTCATGATGTAAAAATTCCGCATTTCTAAAGCTTGTAAGAGGCATAATACCAATGTAAATAGGCGTTTCTAAATGCTTCGTTTTTTCATAAATTTCCACAATTTTTTCCTTTGAATAAACCGGTTGGGAAATGAAATAATCTGCCCCATGTTCAATTTTCTTTTCCAAACGACTTACCGCACGATCTAATACTCGCACATTTGGATTAAAGGCTGCCGCCACTGAAAAGTTGGCTTTTTTGCGAAGAGATTTCCCGGAGAATGAAATCCCTTCATTTAGTTGTTTAATTAAAGAAATTAATTCCATTGATGATACATCATAAACACTCGTTGCCCCTGGGAAATCCCCCACTTTCGTTGGGTCACCTGTCACAGCTAATACATCGTGCAGCCCTAGAGCGTTTAAGCCCATAATATGGGATTGTAATCCAATTAAATTTCGATCGCGACATGTAATATGAGGCATTGTGCGAATGCCATATTGAAGTTTTAATATAGCCCCCATCGCTAAATTGCTTACTCGAGGAGAAGCTAATGAATTGTCAGCCATCATAATCAGGTCTACACCTTCATTGTATAGAGCCTTTGCCCCTTCAACAAACTGATCAATTTCAAGATGTTTCGGTGTATCTAACTCAACAATGACAGAGCGTTCCTTCTTCACTTTTTCATGAAGGGGAATAGAATCTACAGGCTCTGCTTCCCGTATAACAATCTCCCTTTGTGGCTTCGCTATTTTCTCTTCAATCGGTTTAAAATGAAGGAGACGCTTTTTCATTGCTTCAATATGTTTTGGCGTTGTACCGCAACATCCACCGATTAAGCGTACACCTTCGTTACATAATTCCACCGCAGCTTTCGCGAAATATTCCACTTCCGATTCATAAACGACACGACCCTCTTCAATATCTAACAAAGAAGCGTTGGGATATGTGGAAAGATAGGCCTGTTCAGGAAGTTCCACCCTTTCAAAAGCTTGAATTGTATGATATGGACCAAGGCGACAATTCACTCCGACAATATCAGCACCTAAGCTCTCCAGCTCTTTCAATGCTTCATTTAATTTCATTCCATTTAAAAGCACCCCAGGCTCTTGCATGGAAACTTGAGCGATAATTGGCTTATCTGTCATTGTCCGTAACATTTTCAACGTTTCGCTAAGCTCTTCAAAATCGTAATATGTCTCTAACAATAGTCCGTCAACATTTTCTGCAATTAATACTTCTGCTTGCTCGCGAACACTTGTTAAGATTTCTTCTAACGTTTGATCAATTTTACGTACACCTCGAATGCCACCTATTGAACCTAAAATGAATACGTTGCGATCCCCTCGAGCTCGTTTTGCAATTTCAACAGCTGCTTTATTAATTTCTTTTACTTTCGATTCTAAACCGTAACGAGCAAGTTTGATGGCGTTGGCACCGTATGTATTTGTTTGAATGACATCGGCACCAGCTTGAATATACTCACTATGAATTTTTTCAATAATTTCAGATTTTTCGATATTCATCTCTTCATGACAATATTCCAAGCCGTAAGAATATAAAAGCGTCCCCATAGCTCCGTCAGCAATTAGAACCTGCGTTTTCAAAGCTTCAAGTAATCCCATCGAACTTTCCTCACTTTTTTAATAATTTTCAGTTAATTCATCTAAAAGAAAAAGCCTTCTAGCGAAAGAAGGCTTGTAATTTCTATTCGAACTTCACCTTATCTTTCGGCACCTCGCCGCTGGATTTAGCACCTTACTAATCAATAGTGGTTGCTGAAGCTTCATCGGGCCAGTTCCCTCGACTTCTCTTGATAAGTTGTATTCAATTTTTAAATATCAATATAATAAACTAAATCTTAAATTGTATTTATAATTTTGTCAAGTTGTTAAATAGGATTTAAACACTTTCATACTAATTTTGGATTATATTAAAAATTTTACTTGCCGTTTCAATTCCGTTATCAATGCAAGCACCAATACCTACAC
>JAAYHP010000294.1 GCA_012735355.1 Lysinibacillus sp.
ATTATGTATTTTAAAGCATTGTATATTCTTTTTAAAGATTGTTAAGGTAAATTTTACAAAATTTAAACATAATTAAAGCGAGGTAAACACGTCGCATTTTATTTGCCAATTCTTCCATAGAATCGGACTTAATTTTCAATCTTTAAAAAAAAGAGGCTTTCAAATAGCCTCTTTTACATACCTTTCCTTCTATGAAACTAAGCTTTCTTTCTCTCTTCAATAGCCTTTGCAATAAAGGCGCCGTGGAACTTGCCATTTTCGATAAATATTTCATTGGCGTTATTACCTGCCGCAAGAACCCCAGCGATAAATAAATTTTCCACGTTCGTTTCCATCGTTTCTGGATTATATGTAGGTCTACCTGTTTCATCATCAATCGTGACGCCCATTTTACGAATAAAATTATGATCTGGGTGGTATCCTGTCATCGCAAAGACAAAATCATTTTTTATGACTTGCTCTTCTCCATTTATATCTAAAACGACTTCTTCCTCCCGAATTTCTTTTATATTGGAATTAAAATGCATCGTCACTTCACCGTTTCGGATTAACGATTGGAACTCAGGCAAAATCCATGGCTTAATGCTTGGTGAAAAGTCGCTACCACGATACACGACCGTTACCCGTGCACCAGCTTTTTGCAATTCTAAAGCAGCGTCCACCGCGGAGTTTTTCCCACCAACAACGAGAACATCTGTATCAAAGTACGGATGGGCTTCCTTAAAGTAATGGAATACTTTTGGCAAATCTTCCCCAGGAACATTCATGTAGTTTGGATTATCATAATAACCTGTTGCGAGAATAACGTATGGTGTTTCATACTCTCCTTTATCGGATTTTACCGTAAACAACCCGTCGCTTCTTTTTTCAACAGATAATACTTTCTCAAAACGATTCACATGGATATTTTTTAATTTCACCACTTCCCGGTAGTAAACAAGAGCTTGGTTTCTTTTTGGCTTTCGTTCTTCTACAATAAATGGTACATCCCCTATTGCCAATTTTTCACTCGTAGAGAAAAAGGTTTGATGTGTCGGATAATGATAAAGGGCGTTCACTACATTTCCTTTTTCAATGACAATTGGCTTTAAACCAATATTTTGCAATTCGATTGCTGCAGATAACCCACAAGGTCCTCCACCAACAATAATTGCATCTACTTTTTCCATTTATAATACAACTCCTTAATTCGACAAACTTACTTACTATTATAACTCGAAATATCAAAGGTTTGTTCGAAGTTCCCTACGAAAGATTAAGTCAATTATGTGACATTCAGGCTTTGCGCCGAGTCGGAGGGGTACTAAAGTAGTGCCGTATCCGTTTGATATGAGGGTAAACTTGCCATCTTTAACTGAAAGTGATCCTTGTTGATACAACCCGAAAGGTCCTAAGCGAATTTGGCCTCCATGTAAATGACCGGCTAAGTATACATTCGCATCATATTTATTTTTTATCGTTGTAAAAAGTTGAGGATTGTGAGAGACAAAAATGACAGCATCTTCCCGATTACATTTATTAAAAGCTTGCTCCGGATTTGACTTCCGTGAGGATACATCGTCTACAGCACTTAACCAACACCGATTTTTCATGTTTGGGAACAACACCGCATCATTTTCAATGACAGTTACACCTAACTCCTTAAAAATTTTCCGCAATCGTTCTTCTCCTACTTCCCGGTCATTATTTCCCCAAATAAAAAAAATAGGGCCTAATGTTTGTAACAGTTGAATGTTGCGATAAATTGTCTCAATAGGCGTTCGTCGATCGGCTAAATCTCCCCCGATAATAACGGCATGTATCGGTTGCTCAATATGTTGAATCATTTTGTCACTTATCTTACGAGTATGAATATCTGAAATAAAGAAAAGAGTATATTTCTCCTCTTCTCCCTTTAATGGAATCTCATGGTGAACAATATTATTCTCAAAGGCTTCTTTTACCATGAAGATAAGTAAAACTGCACTTAAACATAGGACAGTGGCCAAAAAAAACATGTATCAGTACCCCTTCCGGTAAAATGAAAAAGACGAGGTGAATGATTACCTTCGTCTTTTAAATCCATTGCTCCTGTAATGTACAATATTTTAATACATTTTATTCTAGCAATAAAATAATTAATACTATTCAGGTATAATAAGCGACTGTCCTGGATTGATAATATCAGATGATAAGTTATTCGCAGCTTTAATTTTTTCCACACCACTAATTGGATCGCTGTAATATTTAGTTGCTATGCGATACAGCGTTTCATTTTGACTTACAGTATGTATTTGTGATTGGTTTTCTTGAAGTGAGGAAGAAGGTCTTTGTTCATTTTCAGTTGATGCAGATTCATCCTTTTTTTCGTTGTTGCTAGATATTTGCGTTTTTGAATTATTTGAAGCTATCTTCTCGCCATTATCCGCCGTTGATTGTTCGTCATTCGATGAATCTTTTACTTCCTGTTCATTATTTTCAGTATCCTCTTCTTTTTCCTTATCATCGTTATTTGCTTTTTTAGTGTCATTTCTTTGAACTTCAACTAAACCTTCTTCTTTTTCTACAGCAGCGGTTTCATTGCTTGGCTCCCAAAATTGCCATACATAAATTAAAATAGCTAAAGGAATTCCAACTAAAATAACTGTTAACGTTGTAAGTAAAGGGGTTTCCTTTGATTTTTTCTTTTTGCGACGTTGACTTCGACTTAATCTCGTTTTTGTTTCGTCTATTTCAATCGATTGGCGATGTTCTTCAAACTTTTCTCTATAATCTTTTTTACTCATAAGGCACCTCCACTTGCGATTCATATCTAATTATGACGAAATTTATCTGAATTGTAAATGATAGTAATAACAATTTTCGTAGATTTTTGTCATTTATTCGTCGGAAAACTAAATACTATTTTCTCCTAATAGTATTTGACGAATTCTCGATTCCCATGAATAATCGTAATTTACTCTTTTCTTTCTTTTCCTTGGAATTAGTAGTTGCTTATAATCAATACCGCATTGTTCACAGCAATGATCAGGTTTCATTTCAAGTGTTTGGTCAAAATAGTGTACAAGCTGTTCCCTCATACAGTTCTCACTTTTTACAATTTGTAACATTTCATTAACGGATTTATATTTTTCATTTATCATTTGTCGAAAAATGGATTTCACCTGTTCTACTGGATATAAAGTCATCCAATAGTCCAACACACGAAAAGTAGTTTCTGACAAAATTCCGTCATTTATTAGTTCCTTTGGCTGGATATTCCGACTAACATAATCTTCATACAAATCAATTTGCGCATCGTTTGGCAATTCTTCCGCAGCAATGAATCGCGCCAGCTCCTCATCTCCATCACAATATAATAAAATAGCCACTGCATCTTTACCATCTCGACCGGCTCTTCCCACTTCTTGCATATAATCTGGAATATTTGAAGGAAGTACTTCATGTATAATTTGCCGCACATTCTCTTTATGTACTCCCATGCCAAAAGCATTCGTCGCCACAATCCAGTCTAATGTTCCCTCAAGAAATTGTTGCTGAATAAACTGCCTATCTTCTAAGTCTTTCCCACCATGATAAGAAGATACCGACAACCCTCGCTCTAACAATTGGCTACTAATTTCTTCCGTTCGTTTTCTTGATCTGGTGTAGATAATACCCGGTCCTTCTGTATTGGAGACGTGATCATATAACCATTCCATTTTTTCTTCCTTTGTTTGAAAGCGTTTTTTGCCGTAATGGAGATTTGGTCGATCAACAGAGTGAATATATTCAAAGGGTTCATTCATTTTTAAAAAATGGCGAATGTCTTGAAGGACTTTTTCCGTTGCTGTGGCAGATAAGGCGAGTATCGGTGGACGATTATCTTTAATGACTTCTCCAATTTTTAAATAGTCCGGACGAAAATCAAACCCCCACTGGGAAATACAATGGGCTTCATCTATCACAATTAAAGACATTTCCAATTGGTTTAATCTTCGCTTCACTTGTTCCTGCATCAACATTTCTGGTGAAATAAAAATAAATCGATATCGATGCAAATGTTGAAGGACTTGCTGTTTTTGTTCCTTATGTAAAAAAGAGTTTATCGCTACGACCCGCTTTTCACCAAACTGTTTGATTTGCTCTACTTGATCTTGCATTAAAGATAACAACGGAGAAATAATCAATACCGGCTTGTTAAAAATGTAGCCCGGAAGTTGATAACATAATGATTTCCCCATTCCCGTAGGAAGCAAGGCGATCGTATCCTTGCCGCTAATGATTTGTTCGATTACTTCTTTTTGTCCAGGACGAAAAGTGTTGTAGCCAAAATATTTTTGTAACAATGTTTCTAACTGCAATCCACTTCACCTCTCGAAAGTGCTAGGCGCAAT
>JAAYHP010000295.1 GCA_012735355.1 Lysinibacillus sp.
GTGTAAATTGCCGAATATAAACATCGATGCACTTTGCACCATTCGGCCGACAAATCCATATTCAAAAAAGCTAATGATCGCAAAACCGATTAAAATTAATCCGATAATTTCAAAGTATAGGGAGTGCATACCGGACTTTGCCTTTGTTTTCGTTCGCGCATTTTTCCTTGCCACAAAATCACCTACTTTTCTTATAGCTTTTCGCTCAACTTTGATAAGAGAAAAAAGGATTTCCTTAACCGAAAATACGGTGAAGAAAATCCTAATTTTATGACTGCTTAATATTCCATAATAATTGGGATGATCATTGGGCGGCGTTTCGTTTTTTGGAATAAATAAGCGTTTAGCGTTTCACGGATTTCTTGTTTAATATTTGTCCATTCAAATGTATCTTTATTGACATATTTTTCAATACATTCGCGAGCAAGTTCCGTTGCTTCTGTAATTAATTCCTCAGATTCACGAACGTAAACGAAACCGCGGGAAATGATTTCTGGGCCAGAAGCGATTTTCTTTTGAGCACGATTAAGTGTTACGACAACGATGAAAATACCGTCTTGTGAAAGAAGTTTTCGATCTCGTAAAACGATATTTCCAACGTCACCAATACCGCTTCCGTCAATTAAAACATTTCCTGCCTGTACGCGACCGCTCATACGCATTTTACCATTGCGATATTCTACAACATCACCTTTATCTGCAATAAAAATTTGCGATTTATTCAAACCAACTTGTTGTGCTAATTTGGAATGGGCTATTAACATACGGTATTCGCCTTGGATCGGGATAAAATATTTTGGTTTCATTAAATTCAGCATTAGTTTTAAATCTTCTTGGCTACCATGACCAGAAACATGGACTTTCTTATCAGCTGTAAGTACCGTAGCGCCAGCTTTCGCAAGATTGTTCATTGCATTCGACATTTGTACTTCCATACCTGGCGAAGGTGTGAAAGTAATTAACACTGAATCCGTTTCTTTAATACGGATGTCGCGATGTTGTTTACGCACAATTTAATCCAGAGCATCTAGTGGCTCTCCTTGATTGCTTGAAACAATAATGATTAATTCATCATCTTCGTATTGATTAATTTCAGTAATAGGGATTAATGTATTTTCATCAATCGTCAAATAGCCTAGTTTGACACCGATATCGATTACTTTTTCAAGGCTTTTCCCTACGACTGCTACTTTTCGGTTGGATTTTTGTGCCTGATTAAATACTTGTTGAATTCGGATAAAGTTCGATGCATATACTGCGACAAGGATGCGAGCCGGAGCGGAATGAAAATATTTCGCGAGCCTTTCTTCAATAACGATTTCACTCGTCGTGTAACCTGGTCGCTCTGCTTCTGTCGATTCAGATAGTAAAAGAAAGACTCCTTCTTCCCCTAACTGGGCCATTTTGGCAAGATCTGGTTTATATTTTCCTTTCGCAGATTGATCGAATTTAAATTCACCCGTAAAAACGATTGCACCTTCAGAAGTATGGAACACAATACCTAAAGAATCAGGAATGCTGTGAGTCGTATGGAAAAATGTCACATAAGTTGAGTTAAAGTTCATGCGACTTTTATTCGTCACTTCAAAGAATTTCACTTGATGTGGTGCTGGTAGATTCTTTAAATGTTCCTTCGCAAGAGCAATCGTTAATTTCGATCCGTACACTGGGGCATTGATTTTTTGCAATACATAAGCAATCGAACCGATCGCATCTTCGTGACCATGAGTAAGGAAAATTCCTTTAATCCGATCCTTGTTTTCTTCTAGGTAAGTAATGTCAGGGATGACGATGTCAATGCCGAGCATTTCATCTTCTGGGAACATTAATCCGCTATCTACTATAAAGACTTCGTCATCGATTTCGATTACGTACATAGCTTTACCGATCTCACCCACGCCTCCGAGGGGGATGATTCGGATTACTTCATTTTTTGTTTTTGTCACTATATTTCCTCCTAAAATTATCCCGAACGCACAACCACTTATTTAACATTATACGGTGAGAATGTTAGAAGCACAAATAAAAAAAATTAAAAAACCTATCCCTAAACAATTCATAACAGAATTGTCTAGGAAATAGGTTTTAAATACTTTGTTTCATTTGTTCCCAAACTTCATCAAAAGCGAGCTTTTCTTCATCGGGCATTTCTACAAGCGGCAATCGAACTTTCTCTATGTGAAAACCGACTTTACTCATCGCATATTTCACAGGAACCGGATTTGGGTTCGTAAACAGTTGTTTAAAAATAGGTAGCAATGTTTGATGAAGTTTTGCTGCATCATGATAGCGACCTTCTTCAAAGGCTTTCATCATCGCTTGCATTTCATTGCCAACAATGTGGGATGCAACGGATATGACCCCGTGTCCTCCTATTGCAAGAAGGGGTAATGTGAGGCTATCGTCGCCGCTATAAACGCGGAAATCTTCATCCGTATTTTTTAAAATTTCAGCCATTTGATCTAAGTCGCCACTAGCTTCTTTCACGACTTGGATATTAGGTATTTTACTTAATGCAATTGTTGTCGATGCTAAAATGTTTGAACTAGTACGCCCAGGTACATTGTATACAACAATCGGTAAAGAAGTTTCTTTAGCTACTGCCTCGAAATGTGCATAGAGTCCTTTTTGATTCGGCTTATTGTAATACGGGGCAACGAGCATAATTCCATCTACCCCAAGACTCTCAACTTTTTTCGTCAATTCAATTGTTTGTTGAGTATTGTTCGTTCCAGTACCTGCTACAACTGGAACTCGTTTTTTCACTTTATCAACGGTAAATTGAATCAATTGAAGTTTTTCTTCCGTTGATAATGTCGGTGACTCACCAGTTGTTCCACAAACGACAATCGAATCCGTTCCGTTTGAAAGTAAATGTTCTATTAATCTTTCTACCATTTCAAAATCAATGTCGCCATTGTCTTGAAATGGGGTCACCATAGCAGTAGCAATTCGACCTAAATCCAAATCAAACACTCCTTAAAGTAAGTTATCCTCTAGCATGGCTTCTGCGATTTGGATAGAGTTTAAAGCCGCACCTTTTAACAAGTTGTCTGCAACAACCCATAGGTGGAAGCCTTTCTTATTATCTAAATCTTGACGAATTCTACCAACGAATACTGGATCTTCCCCTTCAGTAAATAGAGGCATTGGATACACTTGATTGTTGATGTCGTCTTGTAACACTACGCCAGGAGCATCTTTTAAAATAGCAAAGATGTCTTCAACGTTCGCCTCTTTTTCTACTTCTATATAAACAGATTCAGAGTGACCATTCACTACTGGTACACGCACACAAGTAGCAGCAACGCTCAAGTTTGGCATACCCATAATTTTTTTCGTTTCATTAATCATTTTCATTTCTTCTTTTGTAAAACCATTTTCCGTAAATACGTCGATTTGTGGAAGCAAGTTGCGCGCAATTGGATAATGTTTTTGTTCAGATTTTACTGGTAATACATTTGCTTCAACGTCTTTTCCTTTATCCCACTCAGCGCTTTGCGTACGCAGTTCTTCAATGGCTGCAATACCTGACCCAGAAACAGCTTGATACGTAGATACAACTACTTTTGTTAAGCCTAATTTTTCACGGATTGGCTGTAATGCAACAACCATTTGAATTGTTGAGCAGTTAGGGTTCGCAATAATCCCTTTATGTTCTTTTAAAGCTTCTCTATTGACTTCTGGTACGACTAACGGCACTTCTGGGTGCATGCGGAAATGACTCGTATTATCGATTACGACAGCACCACGTTTTACCGCTTCAGGAGCTAGTTTTTCAGATACGGAACCACCAGCAGAAAATAGTGCCACATCTACCCCTTCAAAAGCTTCAGGAGTAGCTTCTTCAATTTTGTAAGTATTTCCGCCAAATTCGATGTCTTTTCCAGCAGATTTTGCAGAAGCTAAAAATTTTATATTTTTAATTGGGAAATTTCTTTTATAAAGTTGTTCACGCATTTTTGTTCCTACTGCACCTGTTGCACCTACGATTGCAACTGTTAATTGTTTTGTCATTACTATTTCTCCTCCTAAATACTGAAACTATAATGATGAAAATTTTATCATAAATTTACGGAATTGTGTGCAAAAATTTATTATCTTTATTATATTGAATAAATAACGGCTGCAATTGCTTTTTATGATGAATTGCATGGACAACCGTATCGACCATTTTTGTAAAATCTGCAATTAAAGATGTTGGTTTATTAAATGGATCGTCTTGACCAAAAGGAATAAAATAAATATTTTTCGAATTTAATAATTTCATAATATTAATCCCGTTTAATCCAAGGGCATCGTTTGTTGAAATGCCTAACACGACAGGAGATCCATTTCTAAGAGTTGCTTTTGCCGCCATTAATACCGGACTATCTGTTGCAGCGTTCGCAAATTTACTAATGGAATTTCCTGTCATTGGAGCAATGACCATACAATCGAGGGGGTTTTTCGGGCCAAAAGGTTCTGCCTCCACTATTGTAGACACAACCTTTTCTCCTGCAAGTTCTTCAATTTTTTTAACCCACTCTTCCCCCGTTCCAAAACGAGTAGCCGCAGTTAATACCGAATGGGTTACGATCGGTACAACGGTTGCACCAGCATTTCTTAAATCTGTTATTTTAGGAACTACATCTTCATAAGTGCAATGGGATGCAGTAATGCCAAGACCTATTCTTTTCCCTTTCAGCAAGATTTTCTCCTCCTTAACTGACCAACAATAGATTTATATAATACGTTTGCTGCATCTTGAGGGAAAAATTTCCCTGGTAATGAAGGCAATAACTCGTAATTTTCCCGTGTCACTCCATCTTGTAAACACCCTGGAAAGGAGGCTAAATCGAAAATCGGCATGTGAATTTTTTCATTTAACGTTTTATCTAACCACCTAGCAGGTATCGTATTGATGAAATAATCTGCTTTCACTTCTTCTACATCCACTAAATAAGTACTTTCGTAGCGAAAGGCTTTTGCTTCGTTTAATTGCACGTCAGATCTAACTGCGATTATGACTTCCGCCCCGATGCTACGCAACATATGTCCAACCATTTTTGCTACTCGACCAAATCCAGTAACGATAAATCGCTTTCCGGAAATTGCATTTTTTGTATTATAAAAGTGGGATGCAAAGGCTTCCGCCGTTAATATCGCATTTTGCCAAATAAATTCTTCATCTTCCAAATAGAAAAACACCGTATTGTCAGCTAAAACCCTTTTCCACTCTTCATTCGTTTTACCGGAAAAAATAACGGCATTGGCTGTACCTAAAACTACAGGCACTTCTATTTTTAACGGTTGAATAGGCAATACGATAAAGTCCGGTTGTAACTCCATTGCAATGTCATTCAACTCTTCATCCCAAGCGGTCTTACTTTTGTAATAAACAGTCCTATTTGGATTCGTTAATTTTTTTGCTAACATCCTTAACCGTGCATCCGTTCCGACAACAAGCCACTTTTCGCTACTCATCAATCAAACTGCCTTCTCCCATTAGTCGTTATACGAAATAAAATTCTGTCTTCCCCAATCAGATGTATTTCTTCCCATGGGATGAATAAAGGAGCAGTCGTTCTTTTCTTTTGGAAAGGTAGGCGGGTAGGTTCCAAC
>JAAYHP010000296.1 GCA_012735355.1 Lysinibacillus sp.
ATGTCAAACAACATGAATGAAATTGATTTTCCTACTGTTCATTATGACGAATGGAAAGAAGAAGCAATTAAGTCATTAAAGGGGAAGCCATTTGAGGCACTTTTCACGAAAACGGTTGAAGGAGTTACTCTAAAACCGCTTTATACGCAAGAAATGCTGGAGGAAAAATTAGGGGACCAGCTTGAAAAGCAAATTTCAACGATCCGTTCGTTAAAGGCTTCAAATGCTATTGAAGCAGCACAAACAATTTATGGGGATAATACAGAACAGTTTTTTGAAAACTTAAAAGATAGCATAGAAAGAGGAAATAATTGCATAACGATCGATTCTAGAGTGCTAGAGTGGGATGATGAAAGTTTAACACAACTAGCACAATATTTAACGAAATACTCTTTTAAACTTCTTGTTCAAGAAAACGATTCCATTTTATCGGTTTTTGATAAAATTCCGCAAAGCGATCGAGAAAAAGTAAAGGGTTATATTGTTTCAAAAAACGTTGTGAGCCTAGATGAATTTCCAAATGTTCGCACCTTTGCAGCGAATACGGTTACATATCATTATGAAGGTGCTCACCATGTACAAGAATTAGCTTTAGCATTAGCACAAGCTGCATCTTACGCTGAAAAGTGTGACTCTTTTGAAACATTAGCAAAGAAATTTTTCGTAAACTTTGCGATCGATACACACTTCTTCCAAGAAATTGCAAATCTTCGTGCGTTTAAAGTATTGTTGAAAGCCTTTGCAAAAGGATTCGGCGCCGAAGCAGTTCCTGTCCCTGTATTAACAGAAACTTCACTACGCAGCTATTCAAAATATGATATTTATGTCAACTTATTAAGAGCTGGAAATGAAGCTTTTGCAGCGTTTATAGGTGGAGCGGACGCAATTACAGTCCATCCACACGACGTATTAACGAAACCGACTGAGCAGTCGATTCGAATTGCTCGAAATGTAGTATTAGTTTTAAAAGAAGAATCATTTGTAGCAGATGTTCTTGATCCATCAGGAGGTTCCTACTTCATTGAATCGTTAACAGCTGAATATGTAGAAAAAGCATGGGAATTATTCCTTGAAATTCAAGAAGCGGGTGGCATTGAACAGTACGAAAAATCCGGCCAACTAGAAGCAGCATTGCAAGAAGTTTATAATGAACGAATTGAACAAGTAGAAACGAGAAAACATTCTTTAATCGGCACAAACATTTATGCCAACCCACAAGATAAATTGCAAAAGGAAACGAATCCACTTTATGCGGATGTGAAACGTCTTGCAATTCCGTTTGAAAACTTAAGAGAAATGTATTCTGAAGTGAAACCTAAAATTGGAATACTTACCTTTGGGAAATTAAAAGAATTTAAACCAAGAGCCGATTATGTACAAGGATTCTTTGCAACAGCTGGAGTTGTACCAGAACAATCAGGAGAGATTGAATCTATCGATGATGCAAAACGATGGTTAAATGAAACGGATGCTGACTATGTAGTTGTTGCAACGACAGATGAACATACGAAAGCGTTAGTACCTGCTTTATTAGAAAGCAAAAAAGAAGGACTCCTATTAGATGTCGCAGGAAGATTTAAAGAGGAAGAACAAGAATGGCTTACTAAAGGCGTAAACGGTTTTATTTATGCAGGTCAAAATATTGTGAAGAAACTTTCTGAACTTCTTGAAAGCTTGAAGGAGGTACAACGATGATAGGGAATTTTACATCGGTAAATATCGCTGAAATATTAGAAAAGGAAAACATTCAACCATCGAAAAACTTTACAACGAACGAAGGAATTGAAGTAAAAGAGTTTTATAATGCTGAAGATATTGAAAATGCAAAGCACTTAAAAGATATGCCAGGAATTGCACCAAATACTCGCGGTCCTTATCCGACGATGTATGTTGCTCGTCCGTGGACGGTCCGTCAGTACGCAGGGTTTTCCACTGCGGAAGAATCCAATGCCTTTTATCGTAGAAACTTAGCGATGGGACAGAAAGGATTATCGGTAGCCTTTGACTTACCTACTCACCGTGGGTATGACTCAGACCATCCTCGTGTGAAAGGGGACGTAGGGAAAGCGGGTGTTGCTATCGACTCCATTGAAGATATGAAAATATTATTTGACGGCATTCCGCTCGATCAAATGTCCGTATCGATGACGATGAATGGTGCCGTTATACCGATTATGGCATTCTACATCGTTGCAGCGGAAGAACAAGGGGTAACGCCAGAAAAACTTTCCGGTACGATTCAAAATGACATTTTAAAAGAATATATGGTGCGCAATACGTACATATATCCTCCTGAAAAGTCGATGAAAATTATCGCAGATATTTTCGAATATACGAGTAAAAAT
>JAAYHP010000297.1 GCA_012735355.1 Lysinibacillus sp.
ATAAAGCTCAACTACTGTTTGTTTAAATTCTTGATTATAGCGCTTTTGACTCATGATTCGGACACAACCTTTCGTTAGTTTAATATTAATGACTTAACCAAGTTATGTCCATAAATCTATACTACATCTACTATTTCTGCAATTTTGATTAAAAATAATAGAAAATTTTTTCAAAAACTATTAAATAATTAAATTTGATTACGATATATAAAGTGTAAGGCTCGAAAAATACATAATTGAGTCTTTATATACCACATGGATGTGGATGAAAAAATAATTCAAGGAGGAATTCACTATGAGAATTCAACACAACATTTCAGCTTTAAACACTCACCGTAACCTAGCTTTCAACAACTCTCAAGCTGCTAAAAACCTTGAGAAATTATCTTCAGGTTACAAAATCAACCGTGCAGGAGACGACGCTGCAGGTTTAGCAATCTCTGAAAAAATGCGTGCGCAAGTTCGCGGTCTTGACATGGCATCTAAAAACGCTCAAGACTCAATTTCTTTAATCCAAACTGCTGAAGGTGCTCTTAACGAAACTCACGCAATCTTACAACGTATGCGTGAACTAGCAGTTCAATCTGCAAACGATACTAATGAAGAAAAAGACCGAGAATTCTTACAAGATGAAATCGAACAATTGCTAGAAGAAATCAATCGTATTGCTGACACTACTGAGTTCAACACAAAGACATTATTAAATGGTGATCTTAAGGCTACTGGTTTAACATTCCAAATCGGTGCTAACGATGGTCAAACAATGAACTTAAAAATTGGTACTATGACTGCGACTGCTTTATCTGTTGATGGAGTAAATATTGGAAGTAGAGGAGGGGCTAGAGCAGCAATCGCGTCAATTGATGAAGCGATTGAGTCAGTTTCAACACAACGTTCTGCATTAGGTGCTGTTCAAAACCGTTTAGAACACACAATTAACAACTTAGGTGCGGCATCAGAAAACTTAACAGCTGCTGAATCTCGTATCCGTGATACAGATATGGCGGCAGAAATGATGGCATTTACTAAGAATAATATCTTAATGCAAGCAGCTCAATCTATGTTAGCTCAAGCAAACCAACAACCACAAGGTGTACTTCAATTATTACAATAATTATGTATAATAAAAACTCGCATTTCAATTAGAAATGCGAGTTTTTTATTTAGAAATTTTTAAAATTGCCGATAATGTTAATAGTGAGGTGTACGCATAATGACAGAGTTACAATTAGAATACATAAAAGGAAAAACAGGCTATGAAACAATAAAAGTAAATGGTTACTTTTTACATAGTAAATATGATCCCATTCGAGAAGCAAAAGAATTTGCAAAAAGAAACTATAAAATAGGGGAAGTACATATACTTTTTGGGTATGGAAAAGGTTATTTCGTTGATGCATTCTTGAATGAATTTAGTGCAAATGAAAAACTGATTGTTATCGAACCACTTTTAACAACAATGCCAAATAGAATGAACAATAATAATTATATTTTTCTTCAATCCGATTTAATAGAGGAAATTACAGAATATATAAATCGCTTTTCACATTTGTTTAAACTGAACAATGTACATATTCTATGTTCTCCAAATTATGACAAAGTTTTTCCTGAACTATATAGGGATGTTTTAAACAATTTAAAGGAAAAATTATTAATAAATAGTGTAAATATAAATACGATTAATTATATGGCACAGGAGTGGCAGAGAAATTATATATATTATATTAAAAATGCAATTCATGAACAGACTATAGATTTGTTCTATAAATATACTAATTCCCCAGTTGTAGTTGCATCTGGTGGACCATCATTAACGAAACAGATTCCACTCATAAAAAGTGTGAGAGATAAAGTAATACTTATTGCTTCTGGTTCAACGGTAAATTCATTAATAAAAGAAAATATAGAACCTGATTTTGTAGTTTCGATTGATAGTACTGAAGCAAATTTTAATCACTTTAAAGATTTAAAACTTAAGCATGCTAAATTGATTTATCATATGTTCCATCATTATAGGATTCGGGATAGTTTTTTATCAGATGCATATTTTTTTATTAGTAAAAGCGAAAATGCCCTAGAATCACATTTTACTAAAATTGTAACTACGAATATGGAAAAATTGTATACTGGAGAAACTGTTGCTATTTCTGCACTTGATTTTGCAAACTATATTACTAGTGGTCCGATTGCTTTAATTGGTCAAGATTTGGCATATACCGGCAATAAATCACATGCAGAAAATAATAAAAATTACAAAATGATTACAGAGGAAGATATAAAAAGAAGAGAAA
>JAAYHP010000298.1 GCA_012735355.1 Lysinibacillus sp.
AGCCTCCTCGGAGCTCGTTCCTCGCTCCTGCGGGGTCTCGAGTTTCGGTCAGTTCCCGTTGGAGTCGCCCCGTCACTCCAATCAATTTTCGTTGCATATCATTTTTTTACTATACTTCTTCACTGATTCTTAATTAAATTAGCTATATGTCCCAACCTCATTCTTTATCAAGAAACAGTGATTCCCTGTTGCTGTTATTCATTTTTAATTAATCTTTTCTCTAACATTTCAACCAATTGATACATGAGTGTTGCAAAAATCGCGATAATGAGCAACGACATTAACACGAGATTGAAATTAAACACTTGGAATCCGTAAATAATTAAATATCCAAGTCCTCGGGAAGAAACAAGGAACTCCCCAACAATAACCCCTACCCAAGAAAGGCCAACGTTTACTTTTAATGTAGAAATGATCGTTGGGAAAGAAGCTGGTAAAATCGCTTCCTTAAACATTTTCCATTTAGTTGCATTAAATGTTTGCAATACTTTTAAGTAATTGGCATCCACATTTCGAAAAGATGTGTAGATTACAATGGTTGAAATGATAACTGAAATGATTGCTCCCATCGTGATGATGGAAGTCATTCCTGGACCAAGCGCTACAATTAATATAGGTCCGAGTGCCACTTTTGGCATGGAATTTAAAACGACGAGATAAGGATCTAAAATTTTTGAAACAGTTGGGAACCACCAAAGTATGGCCGCTAAAATTGTTCCGATCAACGTTCCAAGAATAAACCCAAGAACCGTTTCAAATAAAGTATAGTTTATGTGGATAAATATCGTACCGTCTGATACCATATTCATTAACAACTTAAATATTCTGGAAGGTGCACTAAATATGAGCGGATCAATCCAGCGTTTAGAAGAAGCCATCTCCCAAAGTACAAAAAATCCTACTAAAATGAAGAGCTGGTAAAACTTGATCCACCGTTTTTCCTTTGCTAACCGTTTTTTATATTGTAAATGAAGTTCTTTAATGTTCAAGATGTTCAAGCTCCTTCCATATTTGTTGGAATAATGGGGAGTAGCTTGAATGACTGCGAGCTTCAAATGGAGTTAACGTTCTAATTTCTTCAGGTATATCAAACACTTTATGAATTTTACCGGGTCTTGCGGAAAATAGATAGATACGGTCACTCATAGCTATAGCTTCACCTATATCGTGCGTAACAAGAATGGCCGTTTTATTATATTGCTTTAACATTTTTGAAACGAGATCCTCAAGCTTTAATTTTGACTGATAATCCAGTGCAGAAAAAGGTTCATCTAATAGCAAAATTTTCGGATCTACCGCAAGCGTCCTGGCTAGCGCCACCCTCTGTCTCATTCCACCAGATAGTTCTCTCGGATATTTTTTCTCCACTGGCGGTAACCCAACATCTTGCAATAATTTCGATGCAATGCTCATATCAACATGTTTGTTTAGTAGTTTTAATCCGAGTGTAATATTCTCTTCAATTGTCTTCCAAGGAAATAAATAATCTTGCTGAAGCATATAGCCAATGGATAACTCTTTATTTCCATACACTTGCTGATTTTCTATGAACACGTTTCCATAGGTCGGTTGAAATAATCCTGCTATTATGGATAACAATGTTGTTTTTCCACAACCACTCGGACCAATAAAGGAAACAAACTCTCCTTCTTCTATCGTTAAATGAATATCCCGTAACGCTTCCGTTGCCGCATCCTTTGAAAAATACGTATGGCTGACATGTTCTACAACTAAGAAACTCATATTACTTCGAAACCTTCTCTGCGAAAGTTGTATCTACTAGTTTCGAATAATCCATGCGCATCGGAAGTTCCCCTGCTTCATCCATAATGTCTTGCAAGTTATTCCACTCTTCTTCATCTAAAATTGGATCTTTGGCATAGGATTCTTGCTGGCGATAACGTTCTACAACTTGTGCAATCAATTCAATGTCCGTATCTTCAAAGAATGGCTGAATAGCTTTTGCCACCTCTTCTGCAGGTGCTTCATATACATAGTCTTGTGCTTTTTTAATAGCTCTTGTAAATTTCTCTGCCACTTCCGGATTTTTCTTTAAGTAGCTTTCTTTCGCCATAAACACCGTATATGGCACATGGCCGGATTCTGTACCAAAGGATGCAACTACATGGCCAATCTCTTCTTTTTCAAACACACTTGCTGTCGGTTCAAATAGCTGTACGAATTCACCAGTACCGGATGCGAAGGCATGGGGGAACAAAAGACATTACTGAAAATGAAGGAGAAAGTAAAAATGAAGCAAGTAATATTTCATAGCGTTTTTACTAATTGGGGAACGAAAGTGGATTTTACACGAGAACCTCCTTATTGAACCATCCCCTATTAGCTATGCTAGCAGTGGAGGAAAGTTCAATAAGTCAGTTACCTGAATGGTTTTTTAAATAATTAAATTATTTAGAACATCGAAAGTCATAGATTTACCAAATTATAAATTTTCTGTATCCAATCTCTTACTTCTAATTTTCGCTTTTCATAACTTATTCCATAATCTAATTCTAAGGAATGTAACTCAGGAGGTAACAGCTGTAGTTGAGAACGAATCAATGCATTGCCTTCTGCTTCTTCATCTATTAAATAGACGATTGTTTTTCTATCAATTGTAACTAGAGATCGAGCAGAAAATTCAATATGATTTATTTCCACTTCAATATGGCCCCTAGCGTTAATTGGACAACGAATATGTTTGCCTTTAACAGAGATAGAAAGTGAATCTTCAAAATCTTTTAATTGTTCTTCGCTTATATGATATAGGTGAAAATAAAAATCTTCGAGCTTTCTATTATTCTCCCTATTCACATCATAAGCTTCATAACGAAATAATATTTTTCTTCCATCATCACAATCTAAAGTTTTAGGAATATCCTCTTCAGGAATACCATACCTTTCAATTTCAAACGCACTTAATTTATCTTTGACTAAATTGTTAATAACATAATAATCTAATCCGCAACCATAAGTAGCTAATAATATTTTTTCCAAATTTATTCAGAACCCCATTTCGGTAAACTGTTATGTTGAAGTTGTATCTGACCGTAATGTTCATTAAAATTATCATCTCGAAGATGCCAATGCCATGTTGTAGTATTTCTACTAGGGTTTATATTAACATGGAAACGGATAAAATCCCCCTTATCATCTTGTATAGAAAGTATATGTTCACCTTGATTAATTTGTCCATTATCATATTCAGGACCTTTGTGGCCTTTATAACCATATTTTTTTGTAGCGTTTTCAGCAGCATCTTGGAATTTTGGGATTACTTTTTTTCTACTTCATCTCCTATACGTTCTTGAATTTTTTTTCCCATTTTTTTCTTAACAGCTTGACTTACTAGTACACGGACCAAACTACCCCAAATAGTAGGTTGAATAATAGCATCATTTGAAGATAAGGTTCTAGCATTTACATTGTTATTAATTTGATCTGTATTTAAAAAATATAGTAGTAAAGCGGTATTTTCATCTTCAATATTATAAGAATCTAATTCTTCTTGATCAACAATCTCCATAAATAGCTCTTTGTTGTTTGAGATTAGTTCTAGACTCTTTTCTAAATCTTCATCAGATATATGCCATTTTTGTTGCAATTTTTCAATTTCATTTTCCTTAGCAAAACTAAAAATTGGAGTAGTTGTTACTATTAGTGAGAAAATCAAAGCAACAGAGATTAATTTAATAATATTCTTCATTTTTCCATCGTATCCTTTCTTCAATTAGAGAGATTATTTTTTCTTCTTGCTACAATTCTAAAACACTGGCAGAATCTGTGTCGCTGAGAATTATAATAAGAAAGTAACGTTAATTATGTAGTAAATCTATTTTTCCAAGTCATTCCACCTCCTATATAACAAATTTTTACATAAATAGAAATTTTTATAAATGAATTCGACAAAACTAGTAATAATATTACATAAATTTACAACACATTATCACGAAGTAATTTAATAAAAGACTTGGAGAAATTGATGTAAATACCTTAAAAATAGGCCTTTCTTGTGAAATAATTTCCCTGTCCTGTTGTAAGTTCAATAAACTGCTTCTAATAAAGTAACTACATAAATGTTCTAAAAAAGACAATAAGAAATTAGAATTATCAGTGAGAGGTAACTTATTCAATTGTCAAAGTTAAAAGATCAATTGTCATTCTATTTGGGACGTAGGGAAATTAAACTCATATCTGTTGTCCAAAAAAATGCGAAGGGTTAGTATTTTATATCTCAAAGATTGCACTGCTACTAGACTAATCTTTTATATTCATCAGGTGTCAAAAAACCGATGCTTCCATAAATTCGTTTTCTTGCACCTAATGAAGTTCATTTCAGTATTAGAAAAGCAAGTCGCTAAATATGAATGCTTATGTACGAATTGATTATAATTAATCAACTCAATTCATACCAATATATGTAAAAAACCTAAATGATACTTTAGTTCCATAAGAACCTGTATTATGATTACCGCTTGAGGTCGATAGCAACCAATTTATAAAAATACCTTTATAAGAATAGAGTCACCCTCAGTAGAGAACAAACATTCTCATACAACACCAAATTGGTAACATAAAATGATTGAACCCCATAGAAAATTACACATATGTGTATGTCATTTCAATGGGGTTTCCTTTAAAAAAAATTTAAACCCGGTGGAATTAGTCGAGTTTTTTCGACATTTTCGCTTAGGAAAATGACTAATATAATCAATTCAAAGTGAATACAATTTAACACCCTACAAAATCGGAGGGATATTATTGAAGGATAGAACTCTCTCACAATCATTGGGTGAAATTGACATTGGCGGAGTAAAATATCTACACAAATCATATGGGCAATTTGATTATTTAACGGATATTTCAGACAACGAAGTGAAAATTCATTTAAAATTTACGAAAAACCCCGAAAAAAGAACATATGCCAAAAATGCATTAAAAACCTTTTTCTTAGAGCTTATATAATAGTGAAACGGGTGTGTGGAAATGAAGCGGGTTTGGTGTCTTTATCGGGTGTCGAAAAAACAACAAGTCAGTGCAGATGAAGACATTCCCATGCAAAAAAATGCTTGCTACGAATTCGTAAAAAACAAACCCGATTGGACCATCACAAATGAATTGTACGAAAAAGGTGTATCTGGTTGGAAAAAATCATTAAATGAACGCGATGAAATGGCAATACTTAAAGAAGGCGCATTAAATAAAGAATTTGACGTATTATTAGTGTTCATGTTCGATCGTTTAGGCAGGCGAGAAGATGAAACACCTGTCATGGTCAATTTTTTAATTCAGAACGGTATTGAGGTCTGGTCTGTTAAAGAAGGACAAAGAAAAATTGAATCTCATGTTGATAAGCTCCTCAATTACATTAGCTTTTGGCAGTCAGATGGTGAAAGCCAAAAAACATCCATTAGGGTTATAGAGGCAAAAAAACAGCTGAGCGAACAAGGATATTTTCAAGGTGGAACCGCACCCTTTGGATACAAAATTATTGAAACCAATCAACAACATTGGAAGTATAAAGATCGTCGAATTAAAGAACTAGTACCGGATGAAGTAGAATCACAAATGATTAAGTTAATTTATCATTTATATGTGAATAAACTAATAGGTTATCGATAAATTACAGATAATTTAAATGCACATGGGTTTCGAACTA
>JAAYHP010000299.1 GCA_012735355.1 Lysinibacillus sp.
CAATTTTCGTTGCATATCATTTTTTTACTATGCTTCTTCACTGATTCTTAATTAAATTAGCTATATGTCCCAACCTCTTTTTTATAAATTCAACATTATTTATTAAGTTGTTGTTGAATTTCTTTAATTAAAATTTCTGCACCTTCTGGACTTAAAATTAATTTACCTCCAGCTAAGCGGAAATTTTGATCTGAAACTTCGCCTGTAATTGCACAAGTCATGTTTGGCATATATTTTTTGAGAATGATTTTATCGTCATCTACGTAGATTTCTAAAGCATCTTTCTCATTAATGCCAAGAGTACGTCGAAGCTCAATTGGAATTACTACACGACCTAATTCATCCACTTTACGAACGATACCTGTAGATTTCATTACAATGATTTCCTCCTATTTTGTGTCATTTTTTGAATAAATTTCGTATTCGCCAAAATTCGACATCTATTCCTTGTCTGTCTAGAATGATACCAATTAAAGGAATAAACGTCAATAAATTAGCATTGTAGTTTGGAAAAAATATTAAATGACTTTTAAAATTTCGCCATTTTTATTAAAAAAACCTTATTTATTATAGATTATTAATATAAAACGAACACTTTAGATAGAAAGTTCCATTAAATTTTTGTTTGTTAAAAATAGTAAAATCCGTCAAAACTTTTGTATAATAGATTAGCGTTGAAACAAAAATAGTTAATCGTTACAATTAGTACTATATACAGTTGACATTGGAGGCAGTTTAGGTGAGTGAGAAGAAAACTTTTTATATAACAACCCCTATTTATTATCCAAGTGGGAAATTCCACATTGGAACAGCGTATACAACTGTGGCATCAGATGCGATGGCACGTTATAAACGTTTACGAGGGTATGATGTTCGCTTCTTAACCGGCATGGATGAGCATGGTCAAAAAATACAGGAAAAAGCGAAAGAAGCTGGAAAACATCCACAGGAATATGTGAATGAAATTGCTGAAGCAGCAAAAGTTCTGTGGAAGAAGATGGATATCTCCTATGATGATTTTATACAAACTACACAAGATCGTCATGTAAAAAGTGTTGAAAAAATCTTCAAAAAGTTTTTTGACAATGGAGATATTTATAAAGGGGAATACGAAGGCTGGTACTGTACCCCTTGTGAATCATTCTTTACAGAAACCCAATTAGTGGACGGCAACTGTCCAGATTGTGGACGACCAGTTCATAAATTGAAGGAAGAATCCTACTTCTTTAATATGCAAAAATATGCGGACCGCTTGCTTCAATATTATGAAGAAAATCTAGAGTTTATAGAGCCAGAATCACGTAAAAATGAGATGATCAACAACTTCATTAAACCTGGATTGGAAGATTTATCCGTTTCAAGAACATCCTTTGATTGGGGTATTAAAGTACCCGGCGACCCAAGACATGTCATTTATGTATGGGTAGATGCTTTAACGAATTATATTACAGCTTTAGGATATGGTTCAGATAACGAAGAGCTATTTCATAAATATTGGCCGGCAGACGTTCATGTTGTCGGAAAGGATATCGTTCGTTTCCATACGATATACTGGCCAATTTTCTTGATGGCATTAGGATTACCATTACCGAAAAAGGTATTCGCTCATGGTTTCATCATGATGAAAGATGGAAAAATGTCCAAATCTAAAGGGAATGTTGTTTATCCGGAAATGTTAATCGATCGTTACGGTTTAGATGCGACTCGCTATTTCTTACTTCGTGAATTACCTTTCGGATCCGATGGTGTATTCTCACCAGAATCTTTCGTAGAACGAACAAACTATGATTTAGCAAACGATTTAGGAAATTTATTAAATCGTACTGTATCCATGATTAATAAATATTTCGATGGAGTTATTCCTACTGAAGATTTAGTGGAAACAGAATATGATGCATCGCTAAAAAAACATGCAGAAGATACGCGCCTTTCTTATGTAGCTAATATGGAGAAAATGCAATTTAGCGTCGTATTAGCAGAGTTATGGTCTTTTGTTTCTAGAACGAATAAATATATAGATGAAACACAACCTTGGGTATTGGCGAAAAATGAAGAAGATCGTGGAAAATTAGGGCAAGTGCTATATAATTTGGCGGAAAGTTTACGACATATTGCAGTTATGTTACAACCGTTTATGACATCGGCGCCAAAACGCATTATGGAACAACTAGGATTAGATGAAAAATTACTCGCTTGGGAAACGATAGAAGAATTCGGAAATGTTATACCAGAAAAAACAAAAGTGGTAGAAAAAGGTATACCTATTTTCCCGAGACTAGATCCAGAAGTAGAAATTGAATACATCCGCGATCAAATGCGTGCTTCTGTAAAAACTCCACAAGAAGAAGAGAAAAAAGCGGTTGAAGCACCAAATGATCCAGAAATAACGATAGATGATTTCCAAAAGCTTGATTTGCGAGTAGGAACTGTAACAGGCTGTGAACCAGTTCCAAAAACGGATAAGTTATTAAAAATTCAAGTCGATTTAGGGTACGAAAAGCGTCAAGTTGTTTCGGGAATTGCGGAGCACTATAAACCAGAAGAATTAATTGGTCAAAAAGTTATTGTCGTAGCGAATTTAAAACCTGTAAAACTTCGTGGTGAATTATCACAAGGTATGATTTTAGCTGGTTCTCACAATGGAGTGCTGAAAATTGCAACTGTTGACTCAAGCTTGGAAAATGGTGCAAAAGTGAAATAGTATAATATAAGCCTGTTGGACAAACTTGTTCAACAGGTTTTTATATGGGTAAACATCCAATAGGAAGATATTTTAGTATAATAAAATGACGTTTTATGGAAATGCTATTAGGATGAATTAACTAAGTTTGTGAAAAGTTAATATGGGAAATGTCATATTCACTACCTCGTTGTAACCAAAATGTAAACTTTCTGTGAAATAAGTAATATTTAGGAGCAATACAATATACGTTAGGAGCGTGCCGTGGAAAATGTTTATTGATACACATGTTCATTTAAATGCAGATCAATTTCAAGATGATTTACAAGAAGTAATAGATAGAGCACGTGAAGCAAAAGTTGAAAAAATGATTGTCGTTGGTTTCGACCGAAAAACGATCGAACGAGCAATGAAATTAATAGAAGAATATGAATTTTTATATGCAGTAATTGGTTGGCACCCAGTCGATGCAATTGATTGTACAGAAGATGATTTAGTATGGATTGAAAACTTAGCACGTCATCCAAAAGTCGTTGGCATTGGTGAAACTGGTTTAGATTATTATTGGGACAAGTCACCAAAAGAAGTACAACAACTTTTATTTAGAAAGCAAATTCATTTAGCGCAAAAGTTAAATCTACCGATTGTCATTCATAATAGAGATGCAACGGGGGATGTTGTACGAATTTTGAAAGAAGAAAAGGCTCAGACTGTTGGCGGTGTCATGCATTGTTTTGGCGGAAGTGTTGAAACAGCACAGGAATGCATCAAAATGAATTTTATGATTAGTTTAGGTGGTCCTGTGACGTTTAAAAATGCTCGTCAGCCGAAAATGGTAGCGAAGGAAATTTCATTGGAGCATCTTCTCATTGAAACGGATGCACCTTATCTTTCACCACATCCTCATCGTGGGAAAAGAAATGAACCTTCTCTAGTGCCGTTAGTTGCGGAAGAAATTGCACGGCTGAAAGAGTTACCTGTTGAAGAAGTTGCGAAGGCAACAACGAACAATGCAATAAGACTTTTTAATCTTTTTGAATAAAATTTTTAAATGCCTCCAATACTGCAGATTAATAGGGTTTAACCTTACTAAAATAGCAACTTAAAAATTGATTTAGTTGACATAACAAAAAGTTGCCCGTATAATCCAACGAGTATTAAGGAGGCGTTTTTAATGTCAAATTATCCCATAAAAAATATGTTCTTTGGGATCAAAAACAAACAATCATGGGTCACCATTATGACCATCGTATTGATTGCAGCAGTCATTACATTTGTTTTGTATCAAGGTACCAAAACCCCTGTAATACTAAATGCAAATGGTGAAGAGAATAAAGTATTAACACACGCAAAAACAGTCGAAGAACTTCTTGAAGAAGCGAACATAGATATTTCGAAATATGACAAAGTATCACCTTCACTAGATTCAAAGATTGAAAGTGGAATGACAATTGAATGGAAAGAAGCAAAACAAATTTTCATTACGATTGATGGCAAGGAACAAAAATTTTGGACAACTGAAACGAAAGTAAAAGACATCTTAAAAGATGCAAATATTGTATTATCAGAGCACGACGAAATTTCTTTAGCGCTCGATGAAGACCTACAGGATCAAGACAAAATTGAAATTAAAAAAGCGTTTCAGATAACGCTTGTTGACGGAACACAAACGCAACAAGTTTGGTCCACTTCGACTACTGTCGCTAACTTTTTAAAGCAGCAACGAATCCAACTCAATGAATTGGACCGTGTAGAAAATAACTTAGATGATGAACTTTTGCCAAATGATCAAGTGAAAATTGTTCGTGTAGAAAAAGTTACCGATGTAGTGGAAGAAGAAGTTGATTTTCCTGTTGAGACAAGATCTGACTCTTCGTTATTAAAAGGAAAAGAAAAAGTAATTTCTGAAGGGAAAAAAGGTAAAGTAGCCCGCACTTATGAAATTACAAAAGAAAATGGACAAGTTGTAAATAAAACATTAAAAAATGAGGAGATTTTGGAAGAACCAAAGGCGAAAGTGGTTGCCGTAGGGACAAAAGTAGTTACAGCACAAGTATCCCGTGGTTCAAACGCGAGTGGTAAAGAATTTTATGTTACTGCTACGGCATATACACCGTATTGTGATGGCTGTTCCGGTACGTCTGCTTACGGAATTAACTTGCGTGATAATCCAGATTTAAAAGTAATCGCGGTGGATCCGGACGTTATTCCATTAGGCTCGAAAGTTTGGGTTGAAGGTTATGGGTATGCCATCGCAGGTGATACCGGCGGTGCAATTAAAGGAAATAAAATCGATATTTTAGTCCAAACGAAGAAAGAGGCTTATAATTGGGGACGTAAAAAAGTCCGCATTAAAGTGTTAGATTAAATGATTAAATAAAAAGTCTGTAACAAAAACAAGAGCATCATTTCTCTTATGGAGAATTGATGCTTTTTTCGATTTTCAGGTTCTTTGTCAAATGGTGTTGGTGAATAAATTTTAGTGACATTATTTGGTAATATGTAATCGGATGGCTTAGGGGAAATTCGAGGTTCCCCTAAGCTGTTTTTATTTTCGCTAAGTTTTGGGTAATGAATATTCGGTTTCTAAAGTGATAGAAGGATCG
>JAAYHP010000300.1 GCA_012735355.1 Lysinibacillus sp.
CCTTTATATTGAACGCCTCTTAACAGTTCACTATCGGTAACTGCCGTAGCTGCAAATATCGCATCATCGCCTTTAACGAGGTCATCTAAGTATAATACTTTTGAAACATCTAGTCCCATGCTGATACAACGTTGTAGTTGTTCTTCACTTTCAGGAACTAGTCTGCCTTGGAAATCTCCACCAAGACATTTTATTGCTACTGCGGAAATAACTCCTTCTGGCGCACCACCAGTACCGAACATGATGTCGATTCCTGTTTCATCGAAGCATGTGTTGATGGCAGCACTTACATCACCGTCTTGAATGAATTTAATGCGCGCTCCCGCACGGCGAATTTCATCAACGATATGTTGATGTCGAGGTCTATCTAGCAATATGGCAACAACGTCAGAAACAGATTTATTTTTTGCTTCTGCTACTGCTTTTAAGTTATCCGTAACTGAAGCGTTGATGTCTACTTTCCCTTTGCTCTCAGGACCAACAGCGATTTTTTCCATATACATATCCGGTGCATTTAATAAATTTCCCCGGTCGGCAATGGCTACCACTGTCATGGCACCATTCGTTCCTTTTGCCACAATGTTTGTACCTTCTAGCGGGTCTACTGCGATATCAACTTCAGGACCGCCATTTCGAAGTCCTAGCTCCTCACCAATGTACAACATTGGGGCTTCGTCCATTTCCCCTTCACCGATGACAACTCTACCGTACATCGGAATTGTATCAAATAAAGCGCGCATCGCTGATGTTGCTGCTTCATCTGCTTCATTTTTTAAACCGCGTCCCATCCATTTTGCAGAGGCAATAGCCGCCGCTTCTGTTACGCGAACTACTTCCATCGTTAAACTACGTTCCATTATTTTATTTTCCTCCTGCTATCGAATACCGAAACTTATACGTACATTGTACCATATTTTACTTGTCGTTACTCTCTTTCAATAGAGCTAACAGCGATTGTTTCTCGACGAATATTGGCTCCGAGACTGCGGAGTTTGTTAATAAAGTTACTATACCCTCGTTCAATATGATAAATATCTTGAATTTCCGTTTCACCTTCCGCAATTAGCCCAGCAAGAACTAGAGCTGCACCTGCACGAAGGTCGGTTGCTGTTACTTTTGAACCGTGAAGTTTTGTAGGTCCTTGAATGATAGCAGTATTACCTTCTACACGAGCGTTCGCATTCATGCGTCTTAATTCATCGATATGTTTAAAGCGAGATGTATAGATTGTTTCTGTTACCTTTGAGGCTCCAATTGCTTGTGTCATTAACACGGAGAGTGGTTGTTGGACATCAGTGGGGAATCCTGGATAGACAAGGGTTTTCACGTCCACCGCTTGCAAAATATCTGTTCTCGGAATAAAGACGTTTTCTACTCCTTCATCCTCTTTTACTCCCATTTCACGCAATTTTGCCGTAACTGCTTCTAAATGTAGAGGAATGATGTTGTCGATTGTTACGCCATCCCCAATTGCTGCAGCCATGATCATATATGTGGCAGCTTCGATACGGTCAGGGATAATCGTATGTTTTGTTCCATGCAGTTCATCTACACCTTCAATACGAATGACGCTCGTTCCAGCACCTTTAATATAGGCTCCCATATTCGTAAGAAGTGTCGCAACATCAATAATTTCCGGTTCCTTTGCGGCGTTTTCAATAATGGTTTTTCCTTTAGCTCGAACAGCCGCAAGCATAATATTAATCGTTGCTCCAACACTGGCAACGTCCAAATATATTTTGGCACCATTTAATTCTTCTGCACGCAAATAAATAGCACCGTGTTCATTCGTTACTTTCGCACCTAGTGCTTCAAATCCTTTAATATGTTGATCAATCGGGCGAGGTCCTAAAAAGCATCCTCCAGGTAATCCGATCACTGCTCTTTTAAATCGCCCTAGCATCGCCCCCATGAGGTAATAGGAGGCGCGAAGTTTTTTCACATTGCCATTTGGTAATGGTATTGGGGTCATATTGGAAGGATCTATCGTCATTTGACCATCTTTGAAAACAACTTCTCCGCCTATTTCCTCAAGTAAAGCTTTTAATGTCCAAGCATCTGAAATTTCAGGAATTCCTCCGATCGTAACAGAAGAATTGGCTAGGATTGATGCGGGTATCAACGCAACGGCACTATTTTTGGCTCCACTGACTTTCACTGTTCCTTTTAGACGATTTCCGCCAATAATTTTATAAACATCCATAACGCGTTCTCCCTCATGATTGGAAAGTTTCCCTTATTATTGTCCTTTTTCACAGCAACTACGCATCATTTCAAAAAAAATATTCATTATTTTTAGTTTATTGCTACACCGCGAAAAGTGAGATAAGAATTTTGCTTTTCTAAATAGTTTTTAGCAAATTGGGCACCATAAAAAGACTAAATTTTAATTTCCCACTAATGCTGCAGGTACTACTTTTATTATTTACTTTTACGGTTTTCCCAATCCGCTAAAAAAGCTTCAATTCCTTTGTCAGTTAACGGATGGTTGAATAGTTGTTTCAATACTTTAAATGGAACGGTTGCAATATCTGCACCTGCTAAAGCAACATCAAGTACGTGTTGTGGGTGGCGAATTGAAGCTGCAATGATTTCTGTTTCGATATCGTGAATAGCAAAAACATCTGCAATTTCTGCTACTAAATCAACACCATTTTGACCGATATCATCTAAACGACCAACGAAGGGAGACACGTATGTGGCACCCGCACGTGCAGCTAGAAGGGCTTGATTAGCGCTGAAAATAAGAGTGACGTTTGTTTTAATACCTTGACTTGAGAAATATTTACATGCTTTTAAACCATCCGGAGTCATCGGAAGTTTAACTGTAATATTTGGTGCAATTTTTGATAATTCAAGTCCTTCTTGAATCATTCCTTCTGCATCTAACGAAATTACTTCTCCACTAACAGATCCGTCAACAAGTTCCGCAATTTCGCGAAGACGGTCGTGAAAAGAAATTCCTTCTTCTTTCGCAACTAATGAAGGATTTGTTGTTACACCTGAAAGAATCCCCCAAGAATGTGCTTCTTTAATTTCATCGAAGTTTGCTGTATCGATAAAAAATTTCATGTTGAGCCCTCCTAATATTTTATAAAAATGAAGAGAAGGTCGGCTGACTCGACACTTCTCTTTTCGTCTTTCGAAGTGAGTGTATTATTAAAATCTATACTAGACAACATTTCATAAAAAATAAACAAATTTTTTATGCCGAATTCATTTTATGCTTTGTTAGAGCTTCCAAATTCGCGGATTTTACCAATAACAGTTTCTTTAATAGCATCGCGAGCTGGTCCTAAATATTTACGTGGGTCGTACACTTTTTTGTCATTATCTAAAATTTCTCGAATCACTTTCGTCGCAGCAATTTGGTTTTCTGTATTC
>JAAYHP010000301.1 GCA_012735355.1 Lysinibacillus sp.
ATATAGAAAAAGTATAAACACGACGGAATTATTTTAGAGCAAGAGAAAAAAGATAAGAGAATTGTGGTGTCATAAATGAAATCAACAAGAAATACCTATATATCTAAAACAGTCAGTGCATTAAAACCTTCTGGAATTCGACGTTTTTTTGATTTAGCAGCCGAGATGGATAACGTTATTTCCCTTGGTGTAGGAGAACCAGATTTTGTTACACCTTGGCATATCCGCGAAGCAGCAATTCAGTCCATTGAAGAAGGATACACTTCATATACTCCGAATGCGGGGATTCCAGAATTGCGACAAGAAATTTCAAGTTATGTTAAAACGAGATTTCAAGTGGAGTATTCCCCTTCCGAAATCATCGTTACTTTAGGAGCGAGTTCTGCGATTGATACAGCGATGCGTACCATTATTGATCCAGGAGATGAAGTCATCGTCGTAGAACCATGCTTCGTTTCCTATAGCCCAACGGTTACCCTTGCTGGCGGGGTTCCTGTAACGGTACAAGCGTTGAAAGAAAATGATTTCAAAGTATTACCGGAACAAATTGAAGCAGCCATTACAGACAAAACAATAGCGTTAATGATTTGTTTCCCGAACAATCCAACAGGAACATTGTTAAATAAAAAAGAATTGGAAGCGCTAGCAGAGATTGCGAAAAAGCATGATTTGATTGTAATTTCCGATGAAATTTATGCGGAACTTACATACGATGAAGAATTTACGAGCATGGCTTCAATTCCAGGAATGCGAGAAAGAACGATTTTAGTGAACGGATTCTCCAAAGCCTTTGCCATGACAGGTTGGCGCCTTGGCTACGTTTGCGCTCCAGCAGAAATTACGAGCGCGATGTTGAAAGTTCATCAATATGCGTTAATGTGCGCTTCGACAATGTCCCAATATGCTGGTGTGGAAGCACTTCGAAACGGTAAAGAATCTGTAGAGAAAATGGTGAATAGCTATCGCCAACGCCGCAACTTTATAGTGAATTCCTTTAATGAAATGGGCTTATCTTGCCACATTCCAGGTGGTGCTTTTTATGCCTTCCCTTCGATTGAATCGACGGGCCTGAGCTCTCAAGAGTTTGCTGAGCGATTGTTGAAGGAAAAGAGCGTTGCCGTTGTGCCTGGGGATGTGTTTGGTGAAAGCGGTGAAGGTCATATTCGTTGTTCTTACGCAACATCGATGGAAGAATTACGCGAAGCAATGAAGCGCATTCAAGAGTTTGTAGATGCGTTGTAATATGCTTTCGTGCGAGGGCTGGTTCCTCTTTGTGCGGAGTAATGACTGCTGAGCAGCAATGCTTGGCAGTTTTTTTGTGGGATGAAGATTAGAATGACAGGAATCCCTGGAGCTCGTGGTTGAGTGACCGATTCAGGTGGAAAAACCTTGGGCTCTGGCTTTTGCCCAATGTCATCAACTTATATTTACAATTAATGGAAGTTTATTAAAATACCAATTTTTAATTTAATATTCACAAAGATAGGTAATAAGACTCTTGTGTTTTTAAAAAGTCCACCAAAATCGTTTTAGAAGCCAATTTTTGGTTAATAAAACGAGGATGGTGGTTTTTTTTGAAATCAAAAAGTACTTTTTTAGGGGCAATTGAGATTACTCGAAAGATGCTGAATGATGTGATGTTTATGATTGAATCTCGAACAAAGGAAACGTACTTTACGCGAAAAGAAAAGAAGTTAAATTTCAAAA
>JAAYHP010000302.1 GCA_012735355.1 Lysinibacillus sp.
GATATATACATACTTGTTCTAGCACCCAGTCCCCAATTTGAATAATTAATCCACTTGATTCTGCAAGGGGAATAAATTGAGAAGGTGGACCGTAGCCAAACTTCGGATTATTCCACCGTAACAATGCTTCAAAACTATCAATTTCATTCGTCAAATAATTGCCCTGTGGTTGCAAATGAATCGATAATTCATTAAATTCGATAGCTCGTTTCAAATGGGCTTCCATCAACACTTCATTTTGAAAATCATGACTCATTTCCTCTCTAAAGAAACGGTAATGACCACGACCATGGGTTTTCGCGAAAAATAACGCTTGTTCTGCTTGATGTAGTAAAAAATCGAAATCGCGGGATTGATCAGAAGTTAACGTAGCAATCCCAATGGAAGCAGAGACAAAATATTCCTGTCCATCGATTACAAAAGGTGCCTTTAGTTCATCTAATATTTGATTTGCTACCAATTCTACTTCTTCACGAAGATAATGCTTTATTAAGAAAATAAATTCATCTCCATTGTAGTGGAATAATTCAATATTTTTTCCCTTCACCTGTTGAAAGCGTTGAGCGATTTCTTTAATCATTAAATCTGCCTTTTGATTTCCTAATGATTCGTTATATTTTTTAAAACGATCAAGGTCTACTAACAATAATGATAGATTTCTATCGCTTTTATGAATTCTATATTGTTCTTCCCAAAGTAAGCGTAATGCACGGCGATTTAATAGACCTGTATTTTCATTTACGAAAGAAATATAACTAAACTCATTTCCTTGGCTAAAAATTACAGCGTAAAAGTTCTCTTGATCAACCATAAATGGATTTACATAAATTTGTAATTTTTCGTTGGTGTTCATACTTATGTACTGGATTTCATTCGGGTTTTCCGTAATCACTTTTTTTATTTTTTTCCAATTTAGCAATTCAAAAAATTGATCTGCTTCCATTCCCTTTTCAAAAGGATATGGAGATAATTTGTAAGCACTGGAATTAATCATTTCTACACAAAATTTTCCAGCCCTTAACTGTTTCAATATCACAACTGCATTAAATGGATTAAGCTTTATTATATACTGTAGATATTCGTCTTTCTTAATGGCTGGAAAGTTAATCATCGATGTTCCTCCAATATTGCAAAATGTACAATAGAAAAGGTGTAAACTTTTATTTTGAAATTTTCATAATACTAGAATTACACCTTTTCATATAATATTTTATTCTTCGACAACTACCGTTTTCATTGCTTCCAATATAAATTGCTCTTGGCTATTTAATCTCGGTATATCTACACGATTTCGTTCTTCTTTATAGCGATATTTTCCCGTCGAGTCTTGAATTCGTGCTTTCGCTGTATCTTGCAACTGTGTCAATAAAATGTGCATAATTCGCTGTTTTATATCTTCCGCATAAATTGGGAATAAAATTTCAACTCGCCGTACCATGTTTCTTGTCATCATGTCCGCTGAAGACAGGAATACTTTATTTTCTCCATTATGATGGAACCAATAAATTCGAGAATGTTCAAGGAAACGTCCTACAATACTTGTCACTGTTATATTTTCACTAATACCTGGAATACCAGGACGTAAGCAACAAATTCCTCGAATGAGTAATTCTATTTTAACACCATTTATGGAGGCTTCATACAACTTCATAATTAAATCTTTATCCGTTAAAGAATTCATTTTTGCACGAATAAAACCATTTCCATATTTTTTATGACATTCAATTTCCTCATCGATCAATTCTATAAATTTATCACGAATATCATATGGTGAAACGACGATATGATGGAATTTTGGCTTTTCAGTATAACCGCTTAAATAGTTAAAGAAGTTCGTTGCATCAATTCCAAATTCTTTATCCGTTGTGATAATTCCCATATCCGTATACATTTTTGCCGTAGCATCGTTGTAATTCCCTGTGCCTAAATGTACAAAACGTTCAATTTTTCCGTTTCTTCGTCGCACAACGAGGGTGATTTTCGAATGGGTTTTTAAATTGTTCATTCCGTAAATGACAAGACATCCTGATTGCTCAAGCTCTTTTGCCCAATAAACGTTAATTTCTTCATCGAAGCGGGCTTTTAATTCCACTAGAACCGTTACTTGTTTTCCGTTTTCCGCCGCTTGTTTTAACGCTTGAATAATTGGCGAATTACCACTTACTCGATATAAGGTTTGTTTAATAGCCAACACCGTCGGATCTACTGCCGCTTCAGATATAAATTCTACAATAGGTTCAAAGGATTCATACGGATGATGGAAGAAAATATCTTTTTCCAATGCTTTTTCAAAAATATCTTCATCCGATTCTAAATCTAACGGGCGTTGTGGTATAAAACTTTCGTATACAAGATGTTCTTTCCCAGGAGTTACCCTTTTCACAAAGCTAAATAAATATGTTAAATCGAGGGGACCATCAATTTTAAATACGTCCGATTCACTAATTTCAAATTCTTCTAGTAAATATTCAAGCACATCATCGTTCATTTCACCGTCGCGAACTTCTAATCGGCTTCCAATTCCCCATTTTCTTTTCTTTAATTCCTTCTCGATTTCGACAAGTAAATCTTGAGCACCTTCTTCGTGAATGGTTAAATCGGCGTTTCTCGTTAAGCGGAAAGCTTGTACCGATTTCACTTTATATCCATAAAATAAACGATTAATATGATTCGTGATGACATCTTCTAAAAGAACGAATACCCTTTCATCTTGCCCAGCTGGTACTTCAATAAAGCGATCTAAAACGGAAGGAACTTGTACGCTAGCTACTCTTTCATTATACTCGCTCGCTACACTAGGATCTTCTAACATCACGAGTAAATTAAGTGTTTTTCCGAGTAGAGTCGGAAATGGTCTGTAAGCATCTACTGCAATAGGTGTTAAAACAGGGAATATCGTTTCATCAAACAATTCATTAATATATTGTTGCTGTTCTTCATTTAGCAAACGATATTCTGTTAAATAAATATTTTCTTCTGGCAATAAATCATATACTAAATGACGGTATACTTCCATCTGTCTTCGTACAAGATCTTGTGTTCTTTCTGCTATTTTTTCCAATTGTTCTTTTGGCGTTAAACCTGCTTTATTTTCTGGTTTATGAAAACCTGCACGAACTTGATCTTGAAGTCCCGCAACACGAACCATGAAAAATTCATCTAAATTCGAACTGAAAATAGCGATGAATTTTAATCGTTCGAGCAATGGATTTGATTCATCTTCCGCTTCTTCTAGAACCCTTTCATTGAAAGCAAGCCAACTAAGCTCTCTGTTGTTATAATATTCCGGCTTTCCTATTTCTTCTAGTAACTTTTGTCTTTCTATAACAGCCTTCGCTTCTTCCACTTCCAGCGGGTTTTCCCCTTCAGGATTCAACTCTAATTCCGTTCCCATCAATCATTCCACCCTTCATTAACAAATTCAATTACCACTCTTTTTTTAAATAACCGTTCTAAATGCTTTTTTTGAATTTCTGCTCGATAAACTTCTGCTACTGCACTATCTGTTGCTGTAACGAAAAGCGAAATAAATTCATCATTCGTTTCCATTTTAATCTTTTTAACGACATTTCTTTTAGAACTATTAAGTGCATAAACGAATTTTAATAATGCACCATAGCCTTTCAACGC
>JAAYHP010000303.1 GCA_012735355.1 Lysinibacillus sp.
AATCCTGAAAACGCTCGCTAATCGTTTCATAATGTTGCTGGGCTAAAATCGTTGTCGGTACAAGGAATGCTACTTGTTTTCCGTCCATAATCGCTTTAAAGGCAGCACGAATCGCCACTTCCGTTTTACCATATCCAACATCACCACATACGAGGCGATCCATTGGTCGTTCTCGCTCCATATCTCGCTTTACTTCAAGTATCGTTCGTAGTTGGTCTTCCGTTTCCTCATAGGGAAAAGCACTTTCAAATTCCCGTTGTTCATCGGTATCCGGTGAAAAGGCATAACCTTTTTCCGCTTCCCGTTTTGCATATAGTTTAATTAATTCTTCCGCGATATCCTTTACAGCAGATGAAACTTTCGCCTTTGCTTTTTTCCATTCCGCTCCACCTAATTTATGAAGCTTCGGTTCCTTCCCTTCAGATGCAACATATTTCTGAATTAAATCGATTTGATCGACAGGGACGTACAATTTATCATCCCCGCGATATCGAATATGAAGATAGTCTTTATGATTTCCATTGACTTCTAAAGTTTGTATACCGATATATTTACCAATCCCATGGTGAACATGTACAACATAATCACCAGGTTTTATTTCCGTATAACTTTTTATACGCTCCGCATTCGTCATTTTTTGTTGACGGGATTTTTTCCTCTTCGCTTGCTGTTTAAATAATTCATCGTCCGTAACGACGGCAATCCGTTGCAGCGGTAATTCAAAACCCGAGGAGAGCTCAGCATCTACTAAGAAAATTCCTTCGCCATTTGGAGGTGTGAGGCTTGCATCAATCTTATAATCTTGTAACATAGCTTTTATTTTTTCTAATCGCTTATTCCCATTGGCAACAAATAATACGGTAAATTTCTCTACCTTCCAACGTTCAATTTCACTTTGTAAAAGGGGCATTTGCCCATGAAATTGCTGCAATGGCTTACAAGAAAAATTCGTTGTTTGGTCGAAGCGGAAACCTGAAAAAGTTCGAGCAAATAAAGCAAAGTAAATTTTTTGAACATCTAACATGGAATTTATTTCTTTGAAAGAAAAAGAAGGCTGAACGTCATGCACCATTTTCCCTTCTTCAATTAAGGAAATGAACCATTCTTCTTCCTCTCGCTCCCACGCTTCCATCACTTCTTGAATACGGCTAAGTTCATCGAAAATGACGACTCCATCTTTCGAAAAATAATCTCCTAAAAATGTCGGTTTTTCGTATAACAATGAACCATATTTCATGACATGGTTTGGCAAATTCCCTTGCTTCAACATTTCAATATCGTATTGAATATTTTCATATAACGCTTCTTGAACTTCTTGCTTTTTCACCTTTTTCAAACTTCTCGCAAGAGCCGTCTCTAAACGTTCTGCCAATTGTGTCCGTTGTTCCATCGTCATTAATAATTCAATTGCTGGCAAAATACGACATGCTTCTAATTTCTTAATAGAACGTTGATCGTCCGCCGAAAATTCACGAATGGAATCCACTTCCGTATCAAAAAGCTCAATACGAAATGGCGACTCTGCATAAGGTGGATATATATCTAGTATTCCTCCACGCAATGCAAACTCACCTGGTGTCGTTACCATTTGGCTACGTGTATACCCCATCTCCACTAACTTGGAAAGCCATTGGTCTATATCAATTTCTTGTCCTACAGTTGCTACTAAATAATTATTGTCCCATTGCTCTTTTGGTGTCATATATTTTCTCATTCCTGCGATTGGAATTACATATATAGCCACCTCTTTTTTTAGCAAGTGATCCATTGTTGATATACGATTCGCCCTTAACTCTGGAGAAGCAATCGTCATATCCGCTGCAATAAATTCATCCGCTGGATAATAATGAACTAACTCTTCTCCTACTAGCGTTGCTAAATCGTCTACTAATTTTTGTGCTTGTAATAAGTTCGGAGTTAATACATAAATCGGTCGATTTAATTCTTTAAATAGCGAGTCTATAAATACTGGTCGAGCACCACCTGTTAGTCCAGTAATTAATTGAGAACTAAACGTTCGTTCTTTTATTTTCGTTATTAATGTGTTTATATGTTTTTCTTGAGAGAATAATTTATGAAAAACTCCCATTATAATAACCCTCCTTCCAACAAAATGCTGGATTATGTAAAATCTCTTTTTCTCCGCAACTAAAATATAGTGGAAAAAGCCTTGGACTCCTTTGTCCAAAGCGTTCCTTTTCTTTTATTGCAGCCATTTGTTCAATGCATAATAATCTGGGAATTGCCGCAACGATTCTTCGCAATGTTCACAAATACAATGAATCGTCGTTACACCTTGTTCATCTTCTTCTATAAATTCATCGATTTCTCCAACTTCAAATAATTGAAGTTTCCGAATCGTTTCATCCGCATCAAAGGGCAATGTGCCAAGTTCCATATTGCAATGTCTACAACGGTAACGAACAGTCATCGATTCGTTCCTCCTTTAAGTATAGAAGCTTTCCTTATATACAGAAAGTATAGACTGTTCCATTACCAATTATGCACTTTATAAAGAATATGCCTTATTTTGCACCATTAAATTCATTCATCACATCTAAAAATTTTTTTGACAATGAAGCTTCACAAGCTAAAACAACTTTTTCAATTGCTTCTTCAATAATCGGTTCTTCTTCCTTCGTAAATTTAGAAAGCACATAATCAGGCACTTTCATCCCTGCAGGTGGTCTATCA
>JAAYHP010000304.1 GCA_012735355.1 Lysinibacillus sp.
AGGGTATGGTGCAGCTCGCATCGCAGATAAAATTGACTACCCATTATTAGAAGAAAATCCGAAAATCTTTTGGGGTTTTTCAGACGTTACATATTTACATATAGCTTTTCAAAAGTATTCAAATATCGTTACGTTCCATGGACCGAATTTATCTGGTGAGATGGATGAGCGAACGAAGAAAATGTTTTATCAATTGTTTGCTCCATATGAGCTGTATTATGATGAAACTTATTCTTCTCTAAAAACGATTGTTTCAGGTGCAGTTCGAGGAGAAATCATAGGTGGAAATTTACGCCGAATCGTCGAAACCATTGGAACTAAATTTGAAATTGAGACGAAAGGGAAAATTCTATTGTTAGAAGAAGTGGGCGAATCGATAGAAAATATTGATAGTATGCTAAATCAATTGAAGCTGGCTGGCAAGTTGAGTGAAGCGAGCGGCTTTGTAATCGGTAGTTTTTCAGGAGTAGAAGAGGAAGAGGTTTTATCACTTTTTGGAGAATATTTAGCTCCGTATCGTAAACCTGTTTTGGCAGGTTTTAAAATTGGTCACTCCACACCAAATATCGGTATCCCGTTAGGAGTGGAAGCTATATTAGATGCGGATGAAAAAGTGTTACGTTTGCTCCCAGGAGTTGAATAAAACATCTATGATTCATAATAAAATAGAGGGAGTTTGAGAGGTGATTGTATGGATTGGTGGCAAGTTCTGTTTTTATTGTTTCTTGCAATCGGACTAATAATCGGACTTTATGGATTAAAGAAAAATTCCATTTTGACAATACTTTCTGGCATTTCATTTATTTTAATTCCTATATTTTTTGCAAAGGGCTGGTACTTTTTCTTTCTATTTTTCCCACCCCTTATGTTTGTATTTTCAAATCGTTCAAAGGAAAAGTGAGATGCTGTTAATGAAAAGAAGCCATCTACTATGAAAGTAGACGGCTTCTCGTTATAACGGCTGCCTGAAAAAATTGATTCTAAAATACGTATACTATATGGGTTTTATTTTCCTATAGTTAGGTATTGGTTAATGGTAACTTAGTGACTGGTAAATGGTCATTGGTTTCCCGTTGTATGCACTAAAGTCGAAAGAAAGACAGCCGTTATACCTCGGGGTGGACTCTCACCGCCCCGAGGATTTTTTATTGATGGAAATTAAAAATAATTGGAATCATCAAATTCAATGTGTACTTCATAGTTTTTGGCGTTAATTAGATTCGACAGTCGATGAGCTTCCTTTTCTAGCTTGTTTGCTCGCTCGCGGTATTCGGCTGGGTCATACATTGCAACTTCATAAAGGATTGCCCCTTCTCCAGTAGCTGTGTATACCTTTTCCTTTTCTGCTCGACCGAAATCTTTGCATAGACTAGCTTCTGCTCTCAGTTGTGGCGCAAGTTCAATGGCTTCTACAATCGGCATCACTTGCCCTTGAAATTCAATGGTGTTGTCAATATTAGCTCGGTAAATCAGCTTATCTAACGTGCGGGAGTCTTTTCGAACTTGCGCCAGTTCTGCTTCGATTTCACGAATAGAACGGCCAGATTGTTTTGGTGTTTCACCTTTTTCTACGATAACATAAGCATTGTTGCGCATTTCATAAACTAATTCTTGAATCTTCTTCGTTAAGATGCTTTTTAACTTTATTCCTTCTGCTAATGGGATAGTTTTCATTTTTTCACCTCTAATGTCATCTTTGGATTTTCATTCGTTAAAACGGCTGTTTCATATTCGCCTCCAGCAATTTGATTAAACATGTTGCCAGCAGATTCGAGCAATTTTTTGCATTCTTTCGTCTCTAGTGATGGGCGTAAATAAAAAATATGCAAAGCCTCCGTTGTTTCTTCCGTTACACTCGTGCGCAAAGAATCAACAAAAGGACTTCCGAAAGCGCCTTTTTCATCTTTGCTGCACAAAATATTTTTTAACGTATTGAAGCGACCGTTTAATCCTTCATAGCCCGTTTGTTCATTGCCTAAAGTAATTTCAACGTCGCCAACAATTTTATTCAAATCGTAAATACCGATGGGAATTTCATATTGTATGGAAAAGAAATTATTTAAATCGACTGCTAAATGAAATGGCGTTAAGTAGTTTTGTTTTGCAATTCGTCGCATTAAACTTTCAGCAGAGTGGCGGTAGCGATTTGGATCTGCTCCAAGCTCTTTCCACACTTTTCGCCATTCTTGAATACCCGGACGCTCTTGTACGGGATTTTCTTGCGATTCAAAATATAGATTTTCTTGAAATAATTGGATTCGGCCTTTTAACATTTGGGGAGATTCTGATACGACAATTTTGGTATAATGGATAATGCCGATTTTTAGTTGCGGAATTTTAGTAAAAAGTGTTTCATTTATCGAAAGGTTCAATAATAGTCACCTACCCATTATTTGTCTACATATTGTACCACAAATTGAGGAGCAGAAATAGGATGAACATACAAATTTTGAAAAGGGAATTAATTGAATATGCAAAGTCGATCGGTGTGGATAAAATCGGCTTTACAACCGCGTCACCCTTTAACGAATTGAAAAACCGATTGAAAAGGCAGCAAGAATTAGGTTATCAATCCGGCTTTGAAGAAAAGGATATTGATAAGCGGACGGAGCCGACGAGGTTGTTACCTGAAGCAGAGAGTATCATTGCTATAGGACTTGCCTACCCATCGAAAATGGAAAACCCTCCTACAGGTAAAAAGGGTGAGCGAAGGGGAATTTTTGCTAGAGCTTCTTGGGGGCTTGATTATCATGTAGCTGTAAAGGAGCGACTTGAGAAAATCGAGAACTGGCTGAAAGAACGGGTTCCTGATGTCGTTGTGAAGTCGATGGTCGATACGGGAGAGCTCGTTGACCGCGCTGTTGCAGAGCGAGCAGGCATCGGCTGGAGCGGGAAAAACTGCTCCATTATAACACCGGAATTTGGGTCATATGTATATTTAGGTGAAATGATTACGAACATTCCTTTTCCTCCCGATTCCCCGATTGAAAATGAGTGTGGCGAATGTAGATTGTGTCTTGATGTTTGTCCTACCGGGGCATTAGTCGATGCGGGTCAAATTAATGCGAAACGTTGCATTGCATTTTTAACTCAAACGAAAGATTTTGTGCCTGATGAGTTTCGTGGGAAAATTGGAAATCGGGTGTACGGGTGTGATAGTTGCCAAACGGTTTGTCCGAAAAATAAAGGGAAAATGAACTGGATCCATGAGGAATTTATGCCGGATCCAGAGTTGGCTAAACCTTTGCTCGTGCCGTTATTGAAGCTTTCCAATAAAGAATTTAAGGCGAAGTTTGGCAGTATGGCTGGCTCTTGGCGAGGGAAAAAGCCGATTCAACGAAATGCGATTTTAGCCCTTGCTCATTTTAAAGAGCAATCGGCAGTGCCGGAATTAATTGATATAATGAAAAAGGACGATCGCCCGGTCATTCGAGGAACTTGTGCATGGGCACTCGGGAAAATTGGTGGGGAGCTTGCTAGGAGTGCATTGCTCGAAGCACTTGACCGTGAGAAAAATGAAGAGGTGCTCCGTGAGATTGAAAAGGCTTTGGAAATTTTCTCGACTTCACATTAGCTTTTTTGAAGTGTTGATTTATTTAGTTTAAAAAGGGAAGTGTCTAGTTTTGCCATTACATATCGTTTTATATCAACCAGAAATTCCAGCCAATACGGGAAACATTGCTCGCACTTGTGCAGCAACGAATACAACCCTCCATTTAATTCGCCCCCTTGGCTTTTCAACGGATGATAAAATGTTGAAGCGAGCGGGGCTTGATTATTGGCATCATGTGAATATTTTGTATCATGATTCGTTGGAAGATTTTTTAGAGTTCGCTAAGGATGGAGACATTTATTTAATTGAAACATATAGCGATGAACCATACTCCAATCATGACTTTAGCGATCAAGAGAAAGACATTTATTTTATGTTCGGAAAAGAAACGACAGGCTTGCCGAAAGATTTTGCTTACGAGCGCCGCGATAAAGTGTTGAGAATTCCTCAAACGGATAATGTGAGGTCTTTGAATTTATCGAATACGGCTGCGATTATTATTTATGAAGCATTGCGCCAACAAGGTTTCCCGGGATTGAAATAGTGCAGTTTTACGAACGACTTATTTTGTTTTGGAATGAACAGAATAAGTCGTTTTTTCAATTTTGAAGAAGCACGTTTTTCTCCCAAAAACGCAAAGTATATAGCGAATCGTTTTAATCTGCAAAAATTAGCCAACTTCGGAATATTATTAGTCACATCCCGCAAGATATTAGCCAAAGTCAAGCATTTATTAGTCAATCGCTAAAATTCAGCAAGTACAAACATCTGATATTAGCCAATTCTCGAACTATATTAGTCACATTCCACTAGATATTAGCCAAAGTCAAGCATTTATTAGTCAATTGTCAAAAAACCCGCCACCCAATCTCCAAAAAAATAGACATCCGAAAAAATCGAATGTTTATCCTTAAATTTATTCTCCTTCTAAAGTAAACACGATGCGAATTCCGGAAGGATCAATTGAGGAGAAGGCTTGAGATCCTCCTGCTTTCGGAGCTTCATCAAATTGCTCCACAACTGCACCCATCGCTTGTAGATTCTCTTTAATTTTTTCCGCCTGTGCCTCATTATTTAACACGAGCGTAAAGGATTTTAACCCAACGCTATTAGCAGGAGCAGGGGACCCGCCTAAACTTTCCCACGTATTTAATCCGATATGGTGATGGTATTTTCCTGTTGAAATAAATAAGGCTTGGGCGCCGTATCTTAAAACAACTTCGAATCCTAATGCACGAGTATAAAATTCCTCACTCTTTGCAAGGTCTGCAACGGATAAATGAATATGCCCCATTACTGTATCAGCGGGAAGCCCTTGCCAAGATCCATCCGCTTCAGCAAGAAGGGCTCGAATGTTCACTTGCTCTGTCGTCATATAAACCGTTGAATCATCTTGCCAAATCCAATTTTCTTTAGGACGATCTACATAAACTTCAATGCCGTTTCCATCAGGATCGTATAAATAAATCGCTTCACTCACATGGTGGTCGCCAGCACCTATACGAACGTTTAAATTAGCAATATGTTGGATAAAATTCCCTAAATCTTTTCGAGTAGGTAGTAGAATGGCAAAGTGATAAAGTCCCGTTTTCCCTCGTTGTAATGGAATCGCCCCAACCACCTCTTCAATGGAAAGAATGCTCGTTTTACCATCCGTTGTCACCACCGCTGTATTTTCTGTCTGCTCTAACTCTCGAAATCCAATAATATTTATATAATATTCTAAAGAACGCTCTAAATTGCTTACTTTTATTTGAACGTGTGAAACGTACGTATTAGGTTTTTTATGAAAATGGGTTGTCATATAAATTCTCCTCAAATAG
>JAAYHP010000305.1 GCA_012735355.1 Lysinibacillus sp.
CACCTGTTATGACAATCACAAGAGCTCCTAAAATAATCGCTAAAGGCATTAATGGCTCCTCAAAAGGAGGACTTTCCGGTCTCAGAATTGCTAGTCCTATTAAAAATGATAAAAATATAGCTAAACCACCTAATCGTGGCATAATATTTTGATGTACTTTTCGATAGTTCGGCGCGTCCACTGCACCTATACGAAACGCTAAGCGCTTTACGAGCGGAGTTAGTATTATGGACGCAACAAGCGCCACTGCTAAAGACACGTAAATCATGTCTATCCTCCTTAAAAAATTGAATGAATATGTATAAACCAAAGTAATTATAGCATGAATAAACTATAAAACATAGTTCTTTCTACAAAATGTAAATAAAAATCTAAAAATTGGTCAAATGAATTGACTATTCCAAAAGGGATGTTTCGACGCAATTGTAAAAGCTGAAATAAGATACTTTTTATTTATTTTTCCCGTCATTAAAGTAGTCATACATTTTGTTTATCTATTATTTTATCCTTCTAAAAATAAAACCTTCTTATTAGACTGATTTTCCAATAAGAAGGTTTCAAATTACTATTATTCTTCTTTTTCCCAAACTAATTCCACATCGGCCACTCGTTTTGCACCTACGAAACGGTCAAACCAGTAGTATTGATCAAAAAAGTCCGAAAAACTTACACCAATGTCCGTTTGGGAATGAATGATTTTCCCCTCACCATAATAAATGGCAACATGGGAAATTCCCGAACCAGATGTATTATAAAATAGCAAATCACCTGGACGAATTTCGCCAATTTCCACCGGTTCCCCTACTTCATACATCAAAGCAGCAGTGCGTGGCAACTCTATTCCGAAATCACTAAATACTTTTCTTACAAAACCAGAGCAGTCAAAACCGCTCGTTGTCGTCCCTCCATACTTATAACGAACACCTAAATATTGACTAGCTGTCTCTCGTAATTCGGTTGATGAAAAATCCGCTTCCTTCTCCTCAGCAGCGGCAATAACTGGTGACATAAATAACGTTATACTTGTGACTACTATCAGTAAACCTTTCCGAATATTCTTTGAAATAATTATGCCCTCCAATTATTAAGAATTATCTGAATATTCAACTGTGTACAGTTTAACATGAATTTAAATGCTGTAACATTACAGTTCATTAACAATGTAGTTACACATAAAAAGATTAACCATTCTTCAAAAAACCCTTATTTTTCAATATATAGAAGGCGTTTCGCTTACGAAATTTTGTAAAAAAAAGAACCGAATCTTTCGGTTCAAATCTCAAAAAAGTACTATTTTTTTGTAATATTTGTAACTAATTTTTTCCTATCATTTACATATCAAACATACTCGTAAACCATCAATAGGAACTAATACCATCGAATCGTTTAAATGTAACGAAGCGTTTTTTCCAATATTCCATCTCAAGACTCGCCATTTCTACCCCATCGTTCCCTGCATGTATAAATACACCGTCACCGATGTAAATCCCCATATGGGATATCCCTGCTTTGTACGTATTTTTAAAGAAAACTACATCTCCTGGGACAGGGTTTTTAATGATTGTTGTATCCTTCATAAAATAATCTTCACTGCTTTTTCGCTCAATATTTAACCCGGCATTAAAATACACATATCGAACAAATCCTGAACAATCAAATCCTTCAGGCGTATTGCCACCGTATTTATACGGCACACCTAACTGCTCCCTCGCAATTTCTAACGCCCTTTCATAAATGGCTTGTCCCTCTAATGTTGGATCCGTTGCAATCATTTGCTCCTTCGCTAATTGTTCCTCTATTTCTTGTTCCTTCTTTTTCAAATAATCTTCCATATACTGATTTGTTATTCCGTAATCCTCGGCTTCCTCCACAAATTCGTTAAAACTATCCGCATCTTCCGCAAAATTCGTTTCATCTCTGGAACTACCATAATCCTCAGTCGGGCCGTAAATATGTAAGATTTGTCCAGCATAAATCACATCGGGAGAAGATAATTGATTCCATTTCATGATATCTTCTATCGACACATTAAATTGTTTTGAAATTTTCGTCAAATTATCTCCCACAACAACTTGATATGATATTTGAGAGGCTAGATTGGAACTAGTTAATTTTGTCATTCTCGCTTTCGACAAAGTCTCTTTTCTTGTAATTGACCGGTCTATGTCTGATATAATATTTTTCGATAACAATTTGTTTTTTATATTCACATGGGCAATCGTATTAACTTTGCTCTTTTCTACTATTTCTTCCGTTGATGCGTCTGCATTTTGAGTCATCAATGTACTCGCCAACAAACCCGCACTTAAAACGAGCAATTTTTTCTTACGGTCCAACATTTTACCAACCCCTACAATAAATAAACTATATACTCTATTTTACTTATTTTCGTCTAAAATCTCAAAAACTTTACAAAATTTATAAGTCTTTTGAAAATTTTCTGTAAATATATAAATTTACTATTTGTTTTTTTCGACAGCATATGATAAAATTCGACAGTATCAACATATCAAAATTATTATTATTTTTAGAAAGTTTCGGATTTTCTAAAAAGAAGGAGTTATTGCAACTATGAAAAACTTTGGATCTTTTGTTAAAGACAATTTAGCGGTAGGATTTATGTTACTCGCTCTTTTCTTAGGAGCAGGTAATATCATATTCCCACCACTACTAGGACAACAAGCAGGGGAGAATGTACTTCCTGCTATAATTGGTTTCCTTATTACCGGTGTAGGTCTACCCCTATTCGGGATTGTTGCTGTTGCGAAAAACGGTGGTGATTTGCAACAAGTAGCTAGCCGTGTTCACCCGTGGTTCGGTGTTATTTTCACATCAGTAGTTTATTTATCGATTGGACCGCTTTTTGCGATTCCACGTACAGCAACGGTTACATATGAGATCGGAATCGATCCATACTTATCAGCATCTCAAAGCGCTAGCTGGTTACCGTTATTTATTACATCTGGTATTTTCTTTGGGATTTGTTTATATTTAGCGATGAACCCAACGAAATTAGTTGACCGTATCGGGAAAATATTGACACCAGCATTATTAATTGTAATTGTGTTACTTGCAATTAAGAGTTTTATTTCACCGATGGGATCTATCCAAGCTGCCCAAGGTCCATATATCGATAAAGCCTTCTCAAAAGGATTTATTGAAGGTTACTTAACGATGGACGTACTAGCATCTCTAGTATTCGGGATTGTCGTTGTTCAATCATTACAAGCAAGAGGTATTATGGACCGTGCTAAACAAGTTACTATCACAATTTTCGCAGGAATTGTCGCTGCCCTTGGACTAGCATTCGTTTATGTGTCTCTAGCTTGGATTGGTGTATCAAGTCCAGAAGCTACTGGATTTTTCGATGATGGTGGTAGCGTAATCGCTGCTTCTGCAAAGGTGTTATATGGTAACGCCGGTAACATCATTTTATCTGCAGTAATTATCCTTGCTTGTTTAACAACAGCTGTCGGATTAATTTCTGCCAACGCAACATATTTTGCGAAACTATTCCCGAAAGTTTCTTACCAAACTTTCGCTATCATCTTTACACTATTTTCTTTCTTAATTTCAAACTTTGGATTAGCAACATTAATCCAAATTACTTTACCTGTTTTATTATTCATCTATCCAATTGCGATGGTGTTAATGTTCATGGTAGTGATAGACAAAGCTTGGGAGAGAGCACCTATCGTTTATGCATTAGCTTTAATTGCAACAGCTTTCGTTAGTCTTTACGACGGTATTAGTTATGTTGGATTAGAAATTGCTTGGTATAAAAACATTGTAAGTGCATTGCCATTGGCGGACCAAAGCCTCGGTTGGTTAGTACCTGCTATTGTCGGAACAATTATCGGTTGGATTATTCATGCGGTTACAAAATCTGTAAAGAAAAGCGCCACACACCCAACGAACTAAATAAAAAAATGAGGTTTGGACAAAAGTAAAAACTCATCATTTTCTCTTAAAAGAAAATGATGAGTTTTTGATATTAAACTGAAATTTGATTTCCGTTCCGGGGACGCGCATCCTAAGGCCCGACTCGAGCCTCCTCGGATCTCGTTCCTCGCTCCTGCGGGGTCTCGAGTTTCGGGCTGTTCCCGTTGGAGTCGCCCCATCACTCCAATCAATTTTCGTTGCATATCATTTTTTTACTATGCTTCTTCACTGATTCTTAATTAAATTAGCTATATGTCCCAACCTCATTTTTCTTCTCTAACAATCACCATACCTAAAAAAATTCTCCAACCTCATGTTTTTTCGTCTTACCGTAACGCTTCCTTACATATGTTGTAATAAGGACATTTTTTCCTATTTAAATAGGAAACAATACATAACATTCGTTTTCTTTGAAAGCCCTTCCTTATTTAAATAGAAACATTTCTTCCATTGATCGATAAAACTTTATACTAAACACCTAACCGTGGAGGCTTGCTTAAGAAATCATCCTCCTTTCTATTGCAAAATTCATTCTATTATTTCCAATAAAATGAATTCTTTGTTTCTATTACGATTTACCAATTGATATAATGAAGATATCCAAAAAATGAGGTGTTTACTATGAAAAGACTATTTACTATTATTCTAACGCTATTATTGTTTATCGTTTTGCCACCTGATACTCAAGCAGCATCTACTTTGGAAGAAATTAAAGAGATTGTCAAAAGCGAATATGTAGGAGATATAAAAGGGAATATTGATAACGCTCGTACAATTGATGAAGCAATAAAAATGCTCGATCCCTACTCCGCTTATTTTACAGCTGAACAGTATGAAGATTTTTTAAATAGCCTTGAATTGAAGCAAGTAGGAATTGGTGTAATCATACAAAAGCATGAAAAAGGGATTTTAATTACCGACGTTTTAAAAGATGGAAGCGCATATGAAAACGGATTAGAAGCTGGTGACATCATTACGAAAGTGGATTCTATTCCTTTAAAAGATAAGTCGCTAGAGGAAGGCCAGTTGATGATTTTAGGAGAGTAAAATACAACGGTTACCCTTGAAATATTAAAAGAAGATGGTACAACCCTTGTAAAAAAATTAAAACGCAAATCCTTTTCCGCACCAAATACAACTAGTAAACTCCTCTATGGAAACGTTGGATATATTCATCTTCAATCTTTTTCGGAAGATGCCGCTGAGCTAGTAAAACAGGAATATGAGAAATTAAAACAGCAAGGTGCAACTTCTTTCATCTTAGATTTACAAAATAATGGTGGAGGATACGTGGAAGCTGCAGAAGAATTAACAGCATTATTTAAAGATGCAACTCACGCCTACAAAGTAAAATTCCAAGAACATAATACACAATACTATTTATATTTCGATTACAATAAACATAAATATCAACTATCGAATGATGGCTCTTTGCTCGTTAACTTACCAACATCTGTCGAACCCATTTTTGACAATAAGACGAAACTTCTCGTCAATCGATATAGTGCTAGCGCGTCAGAAATGACTGCAGCCGCTTTAATGGACTATGATGCGGCAGTCGTTTACGGAGAGAAAACATATGGCAAAGGTACGATGCAAGGATTTTATCTCCTATCTGATGGGAGTTATTTAAAATTAACAATCGGTGAGTTTTTCAGTCCGAAAGGAAAACCTATTCGCGACAGTGGCTTAACACCGGATATCGTAACGAATACGAACCCAATCTATCAAGCCCATTACGATTCAATTGCTGAAATTCTATCAAACTATAAAGAGTTAAATAGTTTATCAAATGTTTCGCCAGATAAAACTTTTAAAATTACCTTTAATAAACATTTAGGTACAGTCACAAATGAAGACGTTGCTTTCGTTGAATTAGGAGGCAATAAAATAGACGTTTCAATACAAGTAGACGGTAAGCAATTAGTTATTACACCAAAGGCGCCATTAACACCAGGTGCTGAATATATGCTTATTGTTCATCCTACGACGAAAAACGGTCAAAACAAACAACTGAAATACGGTTTTTACCACCGTGTAACAGTAAAAGCTAATTAACCTACAGAAAGTTTTAACCGACTTTCATTTAACTTATAAACACTAATTTTCTTTCATTAGGGGAAATTGGTGTTTTTTACTTTTATAAATTACTAATGGGAGGCAATAGAAGAATTACCTCCCATTTTATCGAATCAAATTCTCAACAATATCCATACTATAAAATAAATGTATGCAAATCGTAATAAAACTTTCCCTGTCTCTAAGTAGTCATATATATAAAAGTTTGATAAAATAATATGAGTGTCTACATGCATTCAGGCAGATATAAAGGAGCGTTTAACGGAATGTTATCATTTTTTAAAAATAAAGAAAAAACGAGTTAAAAAGAATTAAAACATTACTATAAAATTGTCGATCAAATTAACCGGCTTGAAGATACTTACAAAGCGATGTCTGATGATGAACTTCGCAATATGACAAATAAATTTAAAGAACGATTACAAAATGGTACGGATATAAAAGAGATTATTCCCGATGCATTTGCCGTTGTACGTGAAGCTTCTAAACGTGTATTAAATATGCGCCATTACGATGTACAATTAATTGGTGGTCTCGTAATTGCTGAAGGAAATATTTCAGAAATGGCTACAGGTGAAGGTAAAACATTAGTGGCATCCCTTCCTTCTTATGTACGGGCTTTGGAAGGTAAAGGTGTTCACGTTATTACCGTTAACGACTATTTAGCGAAAAGGGACTACGATTTAATTGGACAAATTCATCGCTTTTTAGGATTAACAGTCGGACTCAATTTACCGATGATGGAGCCAGAAGCGAAAAAACGTGCTTATCAAGCAGATATTACATATGGTGTTGGTACTGAATTTGGTTTCGACTATTTACGGGATAATATGGTCCGAAGACTCGAAGATAAAGTACAACGCCCATATCATTTTGCTATCATCGACGAAGTGGACTCCGTATTAATTGATGAAGCAAAAACACCGCTTATTATTGCCGGGAAAATGCAATCAAATGAAGATTTACATCGCATTGCGGCGCGACTCGCAAAAAGATTCGTTAAAGACGAAGATTATGAATTTGATGACGAAACGAAAGCTACTTCCCTTACAGACCAGGGAATTGAAAAAGTGGAAGAAGCCTTCGGAGTAGATAACTTATACGACTTAGAGCATCAAACGCTATACCATTATGTGATTCAAGCTGTTCGTGCTCACGTTATGTTTGAAAAAAATGTAGATTACATTATTAAAGATGATAAAGTTCAACTCGTTGATATGTTTACTGGCCGGATTATGGAAGGTCGTTCCCTCTCAGATGGATTGCACCAAGCCATCGAAGCGAAAGAAGGCGTTCCAATTACGGAGGAAAATAAAGCTCAAGCACAAATTACAATACAAAACTACTTCCGTATGTATCCAATTCTTTCCGGTATGACCGGGACTGCAAAAACGCAAGAAAAAGAATTTATGGAAGTTTACGGAATGCGCGTTGTACAAATTCCAACAAACCGTCCTAAAATTCGTGTCGACCAACCGGATATGCTTTTCGAATCGAAGGAGGCAAAGTACAAATATGTTGTAAAAGAAGCTCTTGAACGTCATAAAAAAGGACAACCAATTTTGATTGGTACAACTTCTATTTTACAATCTGAAGAAGTGGCGAAATATTTAGATGAAGTAAACCTACCTTATCAACTATTGAATGCGAAAACTGTGGAGCAAGAAGTAGAGTTAATCTCCGAAGCTGGTCAAAAAGGACGCATCACTGTTGCGACAAACATGGCTGGTCGTGGTACTGATATCGTTCTTGGAGATGGCGTTGCAGAGCTAGGCGGTTTGTATGTAATCGGTACGGAAAAACATGAAAGCCGTCGTATAGATAACCAATTAAGAGGTCGTTCTGGTCGTCAAGGAGACCCGGGAGAAAGCCGATTCATTATCTCTATTGAAGACGATATGTTCCGCCGTTTTGCGAAAGAAGACGTGGAAAAATTCAAAAAGAAAATGGTTGTCGATGAAGAGGGCCGTATCACAAATAAAGATGCTAATGAAATTATCGAACGCACACAGCGCATCGTTGAAGGGGCTCACTTCTCTTTCCGTGAATATAATTTGAAACTGGACGATGTAATTAACGATCAACGTCGAGTTATTTATACGCTTCGTGATAAGATATTGCTAGGCGAGGACTTAATTGGTCTGTTAAAAGAAATGGTCCTTGATACGGTTGATTTTGCGGTACATGAAAATGCACCTGAAGAACTAGATGTTTTAGAATGGGATCACGATGCAATGGAACATGCTGTAAACTCCTTATTCTTAACACCAGTCACTGTTGACCGTTCAGAAACTAAAGTAAAACGTATTTTAGAAGCAATGAAACCATCCATTGATGAATTGCTCGAATTTATTGATTCATATCAAGAAAACGAGCAAGTGATGCAAGTGATTCCACAAGTGATGCTTGGTTATTTAGACCGTATGTGGGTAAAACATCTTGAGCAAATGACCCACTTAAAAGAAGGTATCGGATTGCGTCGTTACCAACAAGAAGACCCGATGCGCATTTATCAACGTGAAGGTTTAGAATTGTTCGGCAAAAATTATCAAGAGCTTCGTCGTGGCATCGTAGAAGAATTAGTCATCTTTATGAAAAGACTAAGAAATAAGGAACTGGAGGAGAAATAATGGGCTTATTCTCATTTTTTAAGAAAACCGATAAAGTCGGTGTCGATAGCGCAGTAGATTCAAAAGAACTTGTAAAAGATTCAAAACAATCCCAAGAAAATAAGCTAGTAAAAACTAAATTATCTTTTCACCCAAGCTGGAATGTACCGCAAGAACAACAATATGTATTTCGCTTTTTAGCGAATGAATTAGCACCATTAAGACCAAATCAACTATCCCTTGCAGCTATCAACATTGAGAAGGATGTCGCAGGAGCTTGGCAAGTAAAAGCCTTCTTCCGCTCCTCCCTTCCTCAACCAATTGAGCTTGGAGAAGTAGAATTAATTTTACTAGATAAAGACGATAAACGACTTGGTTCAAAATGGTTTGACTTTAAAGAACTAGGTAAAATCCCTCCTGAAAGTGCTCGTCCTTGGGTATTTAAATTTGAAAACAACTATCTTGAAACGGAAGAAATCCCTGAGGAAGGTTGGAAAATTGCCTTCAACCTTGCTTCTTTACGTGAACATCAACTAGACTTAGATGAAACTTGGAAAAAACAACTTCCGAAAGAACAGCAAGAAATATTAGCAAAAATCGTGAAAGACTTACCGAAACTAGAGAAAAACGAAGTAAACTTTACTGGCTTGCAAATCAAATTACAAGAAGAAAATAGTTTACATGCAGCTGTATTTATTCGTAACGGTAATTCAAAAGCAATCAACTTAGAACAATTACCTTTAGAAATTATTGATGCTAACGGAAAGCAAGTAGCAAAAGGTTCCTTCAAAATGGATCCAGTGTTAACAGTTCAACCGAATTCTACTAAACCTTGGACATTTATTTTCCCAGAAAGTTTAGTAGATGC
>JAAYHP010000306.1 GCA_012735355.1 Lysinibacillus sp.
AATTTCCATTTTATCATTGGGAGTAGGTTGGTGCAAATAGGCGCCTTTAGTTTTTCAAAGTGTAAAAGAAAATTCAAAAGTAGGATTATTCAATATGAAAAATGGTTAAACAGATAGCAGTTAAAGTAAAGGAGGAGGAAAAATGGCCCTTGAAGTATATTTAATTTTTAATGGAAATTGCCGTGAAGCGGTGGAGTTTTATGCGAAAGTTTTTGATACAGAAAAGCCTAATATTATGACCTTTGGAGAGGCACATTCAGATAATTCGGATTTCAAATTACCAGAAGAAGCAAAAAATCTTATTATGCATGCAAACATCAATGTTCGTGGCAGTCGTCTCATGTTTTCAGATAACTTCCCAGGCACCCCGTATACGGTAGGAAATAATATTACTGTCGCCTTGATTGACGATGACCTCGATTATATGAAAAGAGCTTTCGAAATGTTACAGGAAGGCGGCAAAGTGGAAATGGAGCTTCAAGAAACCTTTTGGAGTAAAGCTTACGGCAGCATCATCGATTAATTCGGTGTGCTATGGCAATTTAGTCATGAGGATAAACAATCGATTGGATAAAATAAAGGCAGTCTATTGGAAGCGCTTAAGAATGCCCTTCACGATAGCACTGCCTTTTCTTTATTGGCGCGACTTCTACACTTCTATCATCGTGACACCATCTTCGCCATATACCTTATACGCACGATGGTCAATCATCCCCGGTGCCAATTCAAAGGGGATAAAGCGTCGAATACCCGCTGTAACGAATTTTTTAGCGATGAACACCGCTTCTTCAATGGATCTTCCCTTCGCAAGCTCCGCCGTAATCGCTGCCGAATAAGAACAACCTGCCCCATTCGTATGAATCGTATCAATACGCGGTGCTTCTAACTGAAACATTTTATTTCCGTCATATAAAATATCTATTGCTGGGCCTTCAAGATGTCCACCTTTCACGAGAACATACTTTGGCCCAAGGTGAATAAGGTCCCTTGCCGCGTCTTTCAAATCGTCAAGGGTATGAATCTCTTTTCCATCAAGTAAATATGAAGCTTCCGGCATGTTCGGTGTAATGACTGATGCTTGAGGAATGAGCTCCGTTTTTAGCGCTTCCATTGCGTCTTCAGCAAGCAATGATGACCCATATTTCCCAAACATCACTGGGTCGACAACGATATGTTTTACGGAAGCAGTTGGCAACCAATCAGCCACAAATTCGATAATCTCCTTCGAGAAAAGCATTCCTGTTTTTAATGCATCTAAGTCATCTTGTTCGTTAATAGCAACGAGTTGTGCTTCGATGGCTTCCACAGATTGTATAAATAAACTTTTTTCCGTTTTTGGATTTGTCGCGTTGATGGCTGTGATGGCTGTAAACCCGTACACTCCAAGCTCTTGAAAGGTTTTCAAATCCGCCTGAATTCCAGCCCCTCCCCGCGCAGCCGCCCCTGCAATGGTACATGCTTTATATACTGTTTCCATATATTTTTCTCCTTTTACTACGTAAAGTGTTTATTTTAAGCGTTAGTTCGACTTATCAAATTTTGTCTTCATTTATGGCGATAAGTGAACATATCACCGTATTTTGTGACAATATTGCCCTCTCAAAGGTTTTTGCCCTATATTTTGACGATATCGCCCCCATTTTGTGACGATATTGCCCTAAATTGTGAACATATCACCCTATTTTGTGACAATATTGCCCTCTCAAAGGTTTTTGCCCTATTTTTTGACGATATTGCCCCAATTATCCAAAAATGCCTGATACCATTTTAATCATTCTATGGCACAGATGAAAATATCCAGAATCGTTTGTTTTCTTCGGGTCAAAAGAAAATCTTTACCCTTTAACTAGAGTACCCCTCCCCATCACACCATCATATACTATGGCAACTATCACGAATGTACCCGTCATTTTTAGCCATTAACCAATAGGAAGAAGGTTGAATTTTGGCAGAAGGAAAGAACAAGCTCGTTTCATATATATTACTAGCGCTTTTAATAATCATCTGGGGCGTCAGCTGGC
>JAAYHP010000307.1 GCA_012735355.1 Lysinibacillus sp.
CCATATAATGGATCTGAGTAAACACCTTCTAACGTTGCTGTGCGTAAAAGTGAGAAGAAATAGGATGAAGTAATTACTTTCATTTCTACTTCTCCTTTTTCAAAGGACTGTAAAATTTCATCTTGTTGATGATCTTCTAAGCTTACAAATGATTTATTAAATCTTTTCTTAGCTTCATTTTCCAACGTTTCAATACCGAGCCTAAAGATTTCTTGTTTGTTTAAATGTCCTTGATAACCTTGAGTTGCTTCTCCCGGATAAAATGGTCCGTGCATGTACTCTTTTGAGCTATATCCCCATGCACTAGCTAATTGATGATCAATATAATAGGAAACAAGCAATTCTTTTGCTCCCGGTCCGTTAGCGTCTTTTGGGAATATTCGTTCTGTCGCTGCTTCAACGATTTTATGTTCGTTAGGTGTAAAAAACATGAGGGCTTTATTAAACTCTGGTAATTCAAAGTGTTGTTCTTTTAAATCATTTGAATCCGTTGAATCGGAATGAACTGTTGGTGTTTCTTTCATTGAATTCGTAATACCCGCAACAACACCGCCCCCTATTACCATACCGCCCAGTGCAAAACCTGCGCCTTTTAAAAATTCTCTCCTAGTTACCATCATATCCCTCCTTTTTCTACAAATTATGAAGTTATAAAAATGAAAATGACAAAAGAGGCTATATCGAATAGTAATATATTACATGTCAGTTAAATAAAAAAATGCTGTAGAAATTCTTTTCTTTCAAAAAGAGTTTCTACAGCAAGAAATCATTTAAATATGATACTCAATACTGTCATCTACAAAATGCCAGTTGTAAGGTGTTTCTTGGTATACATAATAGTTCAACCAGTTATAGAATAACAGGTGGGAATGGGCACGCCATGTGTTTTTTGGTGTCTTCGTCGGATCATCATTAGGGAAATAATTTTCAGGTATATCAATTGATAATCCTCTTTCGATGTCTCTCGTATATTCTTCCGCGAGTGTCGTCGCATCATACTCCAGATGTCCTGTAATCATAATATGTTTATTATCCTTGGATTGGATGATGAAAGGACCAACCTCTTCTGAATAGCTAAGTAGTTTCAACTCTGGATGATTTTCTATTTCATCCTGTGAAACAGATGTATAGCGAGAATGAGGCGCTACAAATTCATCGTTAAACCCACGAACTAAGTCGTTCGTTAAATCAGTAATCGTATGAGAATATATGCCTGAACATTTTTTCGGTAACTCATATTTACCGATTCCGAAGTGATAATAAAGAGCAGCTTGTGCAGCCCAACATATATAAATGATGGATGTCACATTTACTTTTGCCCAGTCTAAAATTTCCGTTAATTCTCTCCAATAGTTCACATCTTCAAATTCCATGCGTTCTACTGGCGCACCAGTAATGACCATTCCATCAAAACGGCGATGTTTAATTTCATCAAAGGTTTTATAGAACATTTCTAAATGACTTTTTGCAACATGTCTTGGCTTGTATGTAGCAGTATTTAAAAAAGTCACATTCGTTTGTAAAGGGGTGTTACCGAGTAAACGTAGTAATTGTAACTCTGCTTTTTCTTTTTCAGGCATTAAGTTAAATACTAATATATTTAACGGACGTATTTCCTGAGATGAAGCCCGCTCTTCATCCATAACGAAAATCTTTTCTTGTTTTAAAATTTCTCCGGCAGGTAAATTTTTCGGAATATTAATAGGCATTTGACTATTTCCCCCATTTCATAGTAATAAAAAAACCCTACCCATTCGTCTAAGAGAATGAGAGGGTACAATGGTTTTTTTTGCACGCACTTCTCTTATCTCTCAAGACAAATGTCTTGCTGGAATTAGCACCTTTCTAACAGCTGTTAGAGGTTGCTGAAGCTTCATTGGGCCAAGTCCCTCTGCTTCTCTTGATTAGAAAGTATTATTTTCCTTATAAAATTAAGATAATCCTAACATAAAAGATAAACAATTGCAATAATAGAGATTTTTTATTTAACTCTGAATTTCATTTATGTTACTTAATCCTTTTTCCGTTAATTCCCTTTCTAAATGTGTATCCCAATTATTATATAAAGTATTCCATACTCTTATAATTAATTCCTTGTTTTCTTCTTTCATTACAATGAATTCAATACAAGGTACATCATTTGTTTGAGAATGTTCTATTGAAATAATGGACTTTACTTCCTTTTTCCTTTCCTCTTCATCATTTAGGATTGAAGAAATTTCCTGTAAAACAAATTCTTCTTTAATTTCTTGTTGTTCCTCAGGAAGATGGGCATACATTTTATCTGGATAATCATCAATATCTAAAACATCTTCAATATCCCCTTCTAATCTTTTTTGATGAACGGGACTATAAAGAATTTCGATCGTCTCTAGTTCCAATTCTTCTTCAAACACACCTTGAGAAAATTGTTGCCTTCCTTTATCCGTTAAATGATAACTATCGTTATTTTGGGCTAACAAGCCATTCTTTTGCATTTTTAATAAAATATCTTCTATAAATAATGGCTCCACTAATAAGA
>JAAYHP010000308.1 GCA_012735355.1 Lysinibacillus sp.
AAATTGATCGAATGGGTATGACGAAAGTGATTGAAGAGACTATCGCTTATTTAAAAGAACGCCAAGTAGATGGGGTTCATATATCCATAGATTTAGATGCGCTCGATCCAATTTATACACCTGGTGTTGGTACTCCTGTGCCAGGAGGAGTGACTTACAGAGAAAGCCACTTGGCGATGGAAATGTTAGAAGAAGCGGAGTTTATTACATCTTGCGAATTTGTGGAAGTCAATCCGATATTAGATGAGAGAAATAAAACGGCAGATACTGCAGTGGCACTAATGGGTTCATTATTCGGCGAAAAATTAGTGTAAAGTTCACAAAATATATTGGTTATATTTGGAAATTTATCCTTTATTAGGTACTTTAAAAATTTGATATACTACAAATAAAAATTGAAACTTATTTGTGGGGTAATTCGTATATCAATTAAGCCAAAAGGTGGAGAGGAAACACATGGATGCGTTAGTGAACAAAAGAATAAAGCAAGTGCTAAAAGGTGATCAAAACGCATTTTCCGATATTGTGAACCTCTACCAGCACAAGCTATACCAAATTTGCTATCGAATGCTTGGCAACAAACAAGAAGCTGAAGATATTGCACAAGAAGCATTTGTTCGAGCGTATATCAATCTTCATACGTTCGATCAAAAAAGGAAATTTTCTACTTGGCTTTATCGTATAGCAACAAACCTTTGTATCGATCGAATTCGTAAGAAGAAACCTGATTACTATTTAGATGCAGAAGTTGATGGAACTGATGGATTGAATATGTATTCCCAAATCGCAGCTGATGACCAATTACCGGAAGACGCGGCGCTTCAAATGGAATTACAAGACCGGATACAATATGAAATTAGCCGTTTACCAGATAAATATCGCGCGGTCATTGTATTAAAATATATTGAGGAATTGTCGCTTCAAGAGATTAGCGAGGTATTAGATTTACCTTTAGGAACTGTAAAAACTAGAATTCATAGAGGTCGTGAAGCATTAAGGAAGCAATTAAACAAATTGTAGGAGGGAAATTGCATGAGTGCGTGTCCACAATACATTATTGACTATATGCACGAGTACTTGGATGGCGACATTAGCCGTGAGCACGAACAAGTGTTAAAGCAGCATTTAAAATCATGTGCTGAATGTCAAAAACATATGCATCAATTAAGTGACACGATTGCATTTGTGAAAAGTGCAGCGCATATTACAGCACCTCCACATTTTGAGGAAGAAGTAATGAAGCGTCTGCCGAGACCGAAAAATCGAGTAGGCGTTCAAAAATGGCTTAGAAGACATCCTTTCTTAGTAGCAGCCGCAACGTTTATTATATTGATGAGTGCCACATTATTTGGAAGATTTAATGACAATCAATTCTCTGTAACGAAACAACCGAATTTAATTGATGATGGTCAAACGGTCATTGTACCTGAAGGAGAAGTCGTAAAAGGCGATATCGTCGTTAAAAATGGGGATATTGTTATTGAAGGTGAAGTTGATGGCAATGTAACGGTCATTAATGGTGAATATATGGCATCCACTTCTGTTGTTACTGGCCAAATTGAAGAAATCGATCAAGTATTTGAATGGGTCTGGTATGAGATTAAGCGATTGGCTTCTGACTTTATGGCACTGTTTGAAAAAGAGGAATAAATTCATTGTCCCAAAAAGTAAATGTACTTTTGGGACTTTTTTTATAAAGTAAATTCGATGTACGAATTTCGAAAAAGCTTTATATTCTTGTTTTATGATATACTGTTATTATTAAATTGGGAATGTTTTCCCCTTCTTTTGAATGATAATCTTTATATGCTATTTTTTTTATAAATGCATAAACTAATATCATGAATGTTATGAACTTTATTGATCTGGTTAGATAAGTGGGGGATGCCACATGAATATAATCGAGCAAATTATAGATTTTGCACCTGTTAACTTCATTTTTAGTTTTTTAGATGTATTGCTCGTTTGGTACGTTATATATAAAGTATTAACCCTTATTAGAGGGACGAAAGCTGTTCAATTATTAAAAGGATTATTTGTAATTATCATTGCTAGAATTGTCACGGAAATTTTTAATTTAGATACATTAGGTTGGATGTTACAAGAAGTAATTGATTGGGGATTTTTAGCAATCATTATCATCTTTACACCAGAAATTAGACGTGCCCTTGAACAAATTGGCCGAGGAAAGTTATTTCAACGTTCTGGCAACCAACTAGAAGATGAGCAAGCCCGTTTAATTGAAGCGATGAAAAAGGCTGTAAGTTATATGGCAAAAAGGCGTATTGGTGCGCTGATATCTATTGAAAAGGAAACGGGATTGAATGAATATATTGAAACAGGTATAAGATTAGATGCGCACATTACATCAGAGCTAATCATTAATACATTTATACCAAATACCCCACTGCATGATGGTGCTGTAATTATTCAAAAAAATCGAATAGCAGCAGCGGCTTGCTACTTACCTTTATCTGAAAGTACGTTGATTTCAAAAGAATTGGGTACGAGACATAGAGCTGCCCTTGGTTTAAGTGAAGTAACCGATGCGGTAGTTATCGTTGTATCGGAAGAAACGGGAGCGATTAGTATTGCCATCAATGGTAATTTACATAGAAATCTCTCTTTAGAGAATTTCGAATCGCAACTAAGATCAACGTGGTTTGGACCTGTATTAGAGCAGGACGTATCCTCTAAGTGGACTTGGAGGGGGAAAAAACATGGATAAAATTTTTGATAACATTTGGGTATTAAGAATAACAGCATTCATTTTAGCGATACTTCTGTTTTTTTATGTAAAAGCGGAAATGACAGATAAAAAAGAAACAACTTCAAATAGTAACGTGGACATCATTACTGATGTACCATTGGAAGTGTATTACGACTCTGAAAATTTAATTGTTACGGGGTTACCAGAGACGGTAGATGTGACGATTGAAGGACCAATGCAAATCGTCTTTCGAACAAAACTTCAAAAGGATTTTAAAGTATTTGTTGACTTAAATTCATTGTTAATTGGTGAACATAGAGTTACAATACAGCATGAAAACTTTTCTCCAAAACTAGATGTAACAATAGAGCCAAGTGAAGTAGATATCATCATTGAAGAAAAGGTTACACAACAATTTAAAGTAGATCCAGAAATTAATAATCGATTAATTGCAGATGGCTATATTTTAAAGTCGATGACAGCTGAACCTAGCGAAGTAATTATCACAGGCGCTAAAAGTGTAATTGAAAACATCAGTTACGTCAAAGCAACAGTAACTTCACAAGAGGGGATTAAAGAATCCTTTACTCAAGAAGCCAATGTGAAAGTGTTGGATAATAATTTAAATAAGTTGGATGTTTTCATCGAGCCGGAGAAGGTAAATGTCACGGTAGAAGTAATTGAATATAGTAGAAATATCCCAGTGACATTATTACGGACAGGAACACCACGAGAAGGCGTAATTGTACATCAACTTGTGACGGATACGGAGTATGTTGAATTGTTTGGCCCAAAATCAATCATTGACTCCCTTGAATCTTTAGTCGTAGAATTTGACGTGTCGGAAATTGAAAGTTCCGGTAATTATGAAGTACCTTTAGAATTACCGGCAGGAGCTACTAAATTAAGCGAGGAAACAATTGTAGTTCGGGCTAATGTAACTAAAACACAAACGGAATCAATTATTGAAGAAACGACGAGTGATGATGAAAATTCCAGTGAGACAAAGAGTGAAGAAACAGATTCAAATGTAAGCAATAGTTTTACAGATGAATTTCCAAATAATTAAAATTACACAAGAACAAATTTTGCTTGTTAATGTATTCCATAAAAATTGGAATGTCAAGTGTTGAAGGAGAGAATTGTTATGGGAAAATATTTCGGAACAGATGGCGTACGCGGAGTCGCAAATACAGAGCTCTCCCCGGAACTTGCATTTAAATTAGGACGTATAGGGGGATACGTTTTAACAAAAAATGCAAACGAAAGACCAAAAGTGATTATTGGACGAGACACACGAATTTCTGGTCATATGTTAGAAGGGGCTTTAGTTGCTGGTTTACTATCTGTAGGGATAGAAGTGATGAGATTAGGGGTAATCAGCACTCCGGGTGTTGCCTATTTAACGCGAGTGATGAATGCGGACGCGGGGGTTATGATTTCTGCATCCCATAATCCTGTTCAAGATAATGGAATTAAATTTTTTGGACCAGATGGCTTTAAACTATCTGATGAACAAGAAGCTGAAATTGAAAGGTTAATCGATTTAGAAGAAGATACATTACCAAGACCAATTGGTAGTCATTTAGGTACCGTAAGCGATTATTTCGAAGGTGGCCAAAAGTATATATCTTATTTAAAACAAACGGTCGATGAAGATTTTGAAGGTATTCATGTAGCCCTTGACTGTGCAAATGGGGCAACTTCTTCATTAGCAACTCATCTATTTGCCGATTTAGAAGCAGATATTTCTACAATGGGGGCTTCTCCAGATGGTTTAAATATTAATGATGGGGTAGGTTCTACTCATCCAGAAAAGCTGGCTGAATTTGTATTGGAAAGAGAAGCGGATGTTGGTTTAGCTTTCGATGGAGATGGAGATCGCCTTATAGCTGTTGATGAAAAAGGAAATGTCATTGATGGCGACCAAATTATGTTCATCATCGGCAAATATTTAAATAGTAAAGGTTTATTAAAGAAAAATACGATTGTTTCCACAGTAATGAGCAATATGGGATTCTATAAAGCGCTAGAGGAGCACGGAATGACGAGCGTGCAAACCGCTGTAGGAGATCGCTATGTTGTAGAAGAAATGCGCAAGAACGATTACAATTTCGGCGGTGAACAATCCGGCCATATCGTTTTCTTAGATTTCAATACGACAGGCGACGGAATGTTAACTGCAATTCAATTAGTTAACATTATGAAAGTGACAGGAAAACGTTTATCCGAATTAGCTTCAGAAATGAAAGTATTTCCACAGCGTTTAGTAAACGTTCGTGTAACTGATAAAAACGCAGTAAAAGAAAATCCAAAGGTGCAAGAAGCCATTCAAGAAGTCGAAACGGCACTAGGGCAAAATGGTCGAGTGTTAGTTCGCCCTTCTGGTACAGAACCGTTAGTTCGTGTAATGGTGGAAGCGCCAACGGAAGAAGAATGCGAAAGCTATGTAAATCGTATCGCAAATGTAGTAAAACAGGAATTAGGTTTAAGTGAATAGTTTTATGAGGTTGGGACATATAGCTAATTTAATTAAGAATCAGTGATGAAGCATAGTAAAAAAATGATATGCAACGAAAATTGATTGGAGTGACGGGGCGACTCCAACGGGAACAGCCCGAAACTCGAGACCCCGCAGGAGCGAGGAACGAGCTC
>JAAYHP010000309.1 GCA_012735355.1 Lysinibacillus sp.
GTGTTGCATGGCTATGCAGTTACACTAAGGTATTCTTCCATCCGTCCTGATTTACCAATTCTATTAAAAGGAATTGTAGAAAAAAAGTTAAATATTTTTGATTACTTAATGATGACAACGGATGGTTCTCCACCGAGTTTCCATCGTGAAGGTGTTATGAATGTGTGTATTCAGATTGCCATTGAAGCTGGTGTAGATCCGATTTATGCATACAACATGGCATCTTACAATATTGCAAGATATTATAATTTATCCCATTTACATGGATTCATTGCTACAGGACGCTTTGCTACATTAAACATATTAAAAGATGAGTACACACCAAATCCGGAATCGGTTTTATCGAAAGGTGTTTGGTTAAAAAGAGATGGAAAAAAGGTACAAGCTATACCACCAATTGATTGGGGAGAACTTCCACCCTTTGATATAAACTTTGACTTAACTGATGAAGATTTCCAAATTTCTACTCCAATCGGTATAGAGATGGTCAACGATGTTATTACAAAACCTTATTCAGTGAATTTCCACTTAAACAAAAATGAAATTCCAAAAGAATCCGACGAAAGTTTTGTAATGCTCCTTGATCGTAAAGGAAAGTGGAGAATTAATACAATACTTAAAGGCTTTGGAACCAATGTAAAAGGCTTTGCTTCGTCCTATTCCAATACTGGGGCAATTATTGTAATTGGGAAAAGTAAGGAAGATATGAAGCATGCATTTCAAGAAATGAAGAAATTAAAAGGAGGAATTGTCCTCGTAGAAGATGGGAAAGTAGTTGAATCGCTTCCACTAACAGGAGCAGGAATATTCTCTATTGAACAAGTAGAAGACTTAATAGAGAAAGAGTTAGCTATAAAAAAGGCGTTAAAAGAACGAGGCTATCATCACACCGATGCAATTTACACATTGTTCTTTTTACAATCAACACATTTACCATATATTCGTATCACACCAAAAGGAATATTTGATGTAATGAAAAAAGAAGTAATGATTCCTGTTGTGATGCGCTAGTTGAAGGGGAGTATACTATGTTTTCGAAAAACAGTTTGTTCTGTGTTGTAGCAACTGTATCACTACTTGCAGCATGTGGAGATAAGGAATCTAGCATTGAAGAAGTAGAAAAACCACAAGTGCCTGAAGAAGAGGTAGTGGAGGAAGTATTTTTTATCACACCATTTTCTGGAGAAAAGGCCTCCAATGAAATAACGATGCGACCTATAATTGCAACGATTAATAATCATCCTGCTGCCCGTCCCCAATCTGGGCTAAAGAGTGCCGACGTTGTTTATGAAATGCTTGCAGAAGGGGATGTAACAAGATTTTTAGCGTTGTTCCAATCAGAAATTCCTGATAACATCGGTCCAATTCGAAGCGCAAGATCTTATTTCATTGAACTGGCAGATGGTTTAGATGCCTTTTACATTGCCCACGGGTATAGCCCAGAAGCAAAACAAATGTTAGAAAACGGCATTGTTGATAATATTAACGGTATGCATTACGACGGTACAATTTTTAAACGCTCAAAAGAACGAAAAGCACCACACAACTCTTACATTGCTGGTGAAAACTTAGAGACCGCAGCTGAAAAAGTAAACGCTTCACTTCTCTATCAGAAAAAAGTATCGTATACTTATTATAATGAAGAAGAAAGTGTTAAAATAGGTACGCCAGCTGAAGAAATTCATGTGCGATATAGTAGCAGTGAAAACTTTAACAGTACCTATTCCTACGACCCGGTAAGCAATACGTATTCCCGTTCTTCTGGCGGAACGATAACGACAGATTTGTTAACGGGAGAACCGATTGCGTTAGCCAATGTGCTAGCCTTTGAAATGGAACATTGGGTCATTGATAATCAAGGAAGACGGGAAATTGATATTTTCTCAGGAGGGAAAGCCTATGTCTTCCAAGAAGGTATGATGAGAGAAGTACGTTGGGAAAATATTGACGGTGTTTTAACAGCAGTTGAAGCTGACGGTAGTGAAGTGAAACTCGTGCCAGGTAAAACATGGATTAACTTTGTGCCTACAAATCCGGGAATTGCTACGTCCGTTACATACACAAATTCAGAGCAGCAAAGTTGAAAGGATGAAAAGTGAATGCAGGTTGATAAAATTCGTGGTCATCAAACAGATCAACTATTTAAAGCGATTTTAGAGTTAAAAGACCTTGAAGAATGCTATAAATTTTTCGATGACTTATGCACGATTAGTGAGATTCAATCGATGGCTCAACGTTTTGAAGTAGCACATCTTTTGCGTTTAAAGAAAACATACGAAACTATAAAAAAGGAAACAGGAGCATCTACTGCAACGATTTCTCGCGTACGTCGTTGTTTCGATTACGGGAACGATGCATACGATGAAATGCTAGGTCGCCTTTATCCAGACGAAAAGCCGTTTAATGAAGATAAATAGGTTTTAATTTGAGGTTGTCTTATGTTAGTAAACATGAGGCAACTTTTTTGTTGAGGATAAAGGAAGGGATGTATTGTGCAGAAGAAATATCGCGCCTATAAGATATGTAGCTTTTCCACCGATAACACTTTACGATATACTTGTAAACAGAATGTAAAAAGGGAGTAGGTGCCTTTATGGATTTTAAAGATTGGCGTCATATATTTAAAATTGATCCAGCAAAAGAAATTTCAGATGAAGATTTAGAAAAAATTTGTGAATCCGGTACAGATCTCATTTTAGTTGGCGGAACAGATGGAGTCACTTTAGATAACGTGCTTGATAAACTCGTTCGCATAAGACGTTTCTCTGTACCAATCGCTTTAGAAATATCAACGATCGACTCAATTACACCTGGATTTGACTATTACCTTATTCCATCGGTTTTAAATAGTACAAATACGAAATGGGTAAAAGATCTTCACCATGCCGCTATTAAAGAATACGGGGATATTATGGTTTGGGATGAACTAATTGCAGAAGGCTATTGTGTATTAAATCCTGATTGTAAGGTCGCTAAGGCTACGGAAGCAAAGACAGATTTATCGAAAGAAGATGTCATTGCTTACGCCAGACTTGCAGAAAATTATTTTAAGCTCCCTATTTTTTATGTAGAGTATAGCGGTACATACGGTGACGTTGAAATCGTTTCAGCTGTGAAAGAGGTACTAAAAGAAACACAGCTCTTTTACGGAGGCGGCATTCACAAAGCACAGCAAGCGAAGGAAATGGCACAGTTTGCGGATACAGTGATTGTCGGCAACGTCATTTACGACGATTTAAATGAAGCGTTAAAAACAGTAGACGCTGTAAAAAGCGTAACAATCTAAACGGTGCGTTGAAAAACTGTTTATAGTATAATGTAGAACAAACGTTTGTGTTAAGAGAGGTGCACCATGGAATATTTAGCGAAAAATTTATTGAATGGAATGAATCCGCAACAAGAAGAGGCGGTAAAAACGACAGAAGGACCCCTTCTTATTATGGCTGGTGCAGGTTCAGGGAAAACGAGGGTACTCACCCACAGAATCGCTTATTTAATTGTTGAAAAACAAGTTTATCCATCCAAGATTTTAGCGATTACCTTTACGAATAAAGCGGCAAGGGAAATGCGTGACCGAATTGATGGATTGCTAGGAACGGGGATTTCCGAGAGCATGTGGGTATCAACCTTCCACTCCATGTGCGTACGAATTTTAAGAAGAAATATAGACCGGATAGGGATGTCTAAAAACTTTTCTATCCTTGATTCAGCAGACCAATTAACAGCAGTGAAAAACGTATTTAAACAGCTAAATATTGATTCGAAACTGTACGATCCAAGAACGGTGTTACATGCCATTAGCTCTGCAAAAAATGAATGTATCACTGCGGAAGAATACAAAAAGAATGCAAATCCACACAATCCTTACGAGAGAATTGTTGGGGATGTTTATGAAGGCTATGAAAAACTTCTTCGAAAAAATCAATCCCTCGATTTTGATGATTTAATTATGACAACGATTACACTCTTTGAGCGAGTGCCAGAAGTGTTGGAATACTATCAAAACAAATTCCAATACATCCATGTCGATGAGTATCAAGATACGAACCATTCCCAATATAAACTTGTAAAAATGCTTGCATCTAAATTTAAAAATATTTGTGTCGTAGGGGATTCTGACCAATCCATTTATCGTTGGAGAGGTGCGGATATTAGCAATATTTTATCCTTCGAAAAAGATTATCCGAATGCGAAAGTGATTTTGCTTGAACAAAACTATCGTTCCACGAAGCGAATACTCGAAGCAGCCAATGATGTGATTTCTAATAACGAAAGCCGTTACCCGAAAAAATTGCGTACCGATAATCCTGAAGGGGAAAAAGTTGTTGTCTACACTGCTCGGGATGAAAAAGATGAAGCGCAATATGTCGTAAAAACGATTAAAGAATTGATGGAAAAAGAAGGTCGCACTTTAAATGATTTTGCCATTCTTTATCGCACGAATGCCCAGTCTCGTGCGATGGAGGAAGTGTTAGTCAAATCGAATTTACAATACACGATTGTTGGCGGTACGAAATTCTATGATCGAAAAGAAATTAAAGATTTGCTAGCTTATTTAAGACTTATTGCCAACAATGACGACGATTTATCCCTAGCACGAATTATTAACGTACCGAAACGAAGCATTGGAGAGACGACAATTGAAAAAATGGCAACCTTTGCTATCGAACGGGAACAATCTATTTTTGAGGCGTTAAAGGACGTTCACTTGATGGGATTGACACCTAGAGCCATTAACGCTGTACGAGGTTTCCGAGAGATGATTGAAGGTTTCACCTAAATGCAAGACTATTTATCAGTAACGGAATTAGTGGAAGAAGTGATTGAAAAATCCGGATATCGCGAAATGCTTGAAAAGGAAAATACGATTGAATCCCAAAGCCGATTAGAAAACATTGATGAGTTTTTATCCGTAACGAAAGCCTTTGAAGAAAGAAGCGACGACAAATCCCTCGTTGCTTTTTTAACAGACCTTGCACTCATTGCTGATATCGATACGTTAGATGAAGAGGAACAATCGAAAGAAAGCATTGTGCTAATGACAATGCACTCTGCAAAGGGCTTAGAATTTCCGGTTGTTTTCATCATCGGTATGGAAGAAAATATTTTCCCTCATTCACGTTCTTTAGGAGATAAAGCGGAAATGGAAGAAGAGCGTAGATTAGCCTATGTAGGAATTACTCGAGCGGAAGAACGGCTTTACTTAACTTGCGCTTCCTATCGAACGCTTTTTGGTCGCTCTAGCTCCAATTTACCATCACGCTTCATAAAGGAAATTTCCGATGATAATATTCAATCTGTTTCAAAATCATATAGTTTTGAACCATCGGAACAAAACTTACCTTTTGCATCGAAAAAGCCTGCTGAAAGCTATACACGCACGATTGGTCCGGTTCAAAAGAAAGCAAATGCTATCCCTATGTCAACGGGAGGCGATAAAATCTCTTGGAAAGTGGGAGATAAAGCCCTACACGGTAAATGGGGAACAGGCGTCGTTGTGAGTGTAAAAGGTGAAGGGGACGATATGGAATTGGATATTGCATTCCCTGAAAAAGGTATTAAACGACTCCTTGCGAAGTTTGCGCCGATTACAAAAGCTTAAAATAAATACTCACTTACATTTAGTGGAGGAAGACGATGAAGGATTTAGAAAAACGCGTTGCAGAATTAAATCGACTGTTGCACGAATACGGTCACGCTTACTATGTGTTAGATAAGCCGCTTGTACCAGACGCGGTATACGACCAATTAATGCAAGAGCTAATAGAGATTGAGAAAGAACATCCGGAGCTAATTTTTCCGGACTCACCGACCCAACGAGTGGGGGGAGAGCCGTTAGAAGGATTTCAAAAGGTAACCCATAGGTATCCGATGATAAGCTTGTCTAACGCCTTTAATGAAGGAGATTTGCGGGATTTTGACCGACGCATTCGCCAAGCAATCGGAGACGATTTTAACTATGTGTGTGAATTGAAAATTGATGGTTTAGCTATTTCATTGCGCTATGAAAATGGCGTTTTCGTTCAAGGGACAACCCGTGGAGATGGGACAGTTGGTGAAGATATTACGACCAATTTAAAAACCATTAAAGATATTCCATTGCGATTAAAAGAGTCGGTATCTATTGAAGTTCGCGGCGAAGCTTATATGCCAAAACAATCCTTTGAAGAATTAAATAAACAGCGGGAAGAAAAAGGGGAAGATCTTTTTGCCAATCCCCGGAACGCAGCAGCCGGATCCCTTCGCCAGCTAGATTCGAAAATTACCGCTTCTAGAAACTTAGCTACCTTCATTTATTCCATTGGTGGTGACGGCGAGGCTTACGGAATCGATAGCCATGCTGAAATGCTTGATTACTTAGAATCGATAGGATTCCGCATTAATCAAGAAAGACAGCTGTGTGAAACAATTGATGATGTTTTAACGTTTATTAATAAATGGACAGCGGAACGTCCGAACTTGCCTTACGAAATTGACGGCATCGTAGTAAAAGTGAATCGTTTTGCACACCAAGATGAACTCGGTTTCACAGCAAAAAGTCCAAGGTGGGCTATTGCGTATAAGTTTCCAGCAGAAGAAGTGTTAACGAAAATCATCGATATTGAACTAACTGTTGGCCGTACAGGAGTTGTGACACCAACTGCCATCCTGGAACCGGTGAAAGTGGCAGGTTCAACGGTTGGACGAGCTTCCCTTCACAACGAAGACCTAATTCGGGAAAAAGATATTCGCATAGGCGACACAGTCATTGTTCATAAAGCAGGAGATATTATTCCGGAAGTTGTGGGAGTAATTTTGGAACAGCGCCCGGAAGGTACAGAGCCTTTTACAATGCCGAAAGATTGCCCTGCTTGTGGCAGTGAACTCGTTCGCATTGACGATGAAGTTGCTATTCGATGTGTAAACCCAACTTGCCCTGCGCAAATTGCAGAAGGGATAAAGCATTACGTATCCCGCAATGCAATGAATATCGATGGTTTAGGTGAAAAGGTTACAGAGCAATTATTAAAAGCAAACTGCATTCGCGATGTGGCCGATTTATACCATCTAAAAGTAGACGAACTGGCGAAATTAGAACGAATGGGAGAAGTGTCGGCGAATAACTTAGTCAATGCAATAGAACGTTCGAAAGAAAATTCATTGGAACGTTTGTTGTTCGGCCTCGGCATCAGGCATGTTGGTGAAAAGGCAGCAAAGCTCATTGCTCAAGAATTTGAAACGATGGACCGCATCATGACAGCAACGGAAGAAGAATTTACGGCCATTCATGAAATCGGTGATAAAATTGCCGAGTCTATCGTTTCCTATTTCAAAAAGGATGAAGCAAAACAATTGATTGCAAGGCTGAAAGAAGCCGGGGTCAATATGATTTATAAAGGGAAAAAAGCTGAAATTGCAATCACAGATAGTCCTTTTGCTGGAAAAACAATTGTACTAACAGGAAAATTGGAACGATTGACACGAAACGAAGCTAAAGCGAAAATAGAAGAGTTAGGTGGAAAAGTGA
>JAAYHP010000041.1 GCA_012735355.1 Lysinibacillus sp.
CGAGTTTCGGGCTGTTCCCGTTGGAGTCGCCCCGTCACTCCAATCAATTTTCGTTGCATATCATTTTTTTACTATGCTTCTTCACTGATTCTTAATTAAATTAGCTATATGTCCCAACCTCTTCTACTATATTATTTTGATAGAGCAATATTTATGTGAGCTAAGTGATGTTCTTCGTGCCAACATAATTTAGCTAGTTTCGTCCCTACTGTTATTTTTCCATTTATTTGATGAATAAATGAACGTTCTAATTGTTCTTCTGTCAAGCGGTGCCCTAAAGCCACAATCCGCACATTAATTCCTTCTAACAATTTTATTGAACTTTCTATCGGCATTTCTGTATCTGGTAAAACCGCCCATCCGTTTTTATTAAAAGCTGGTACTGTTGAATTATCATCTGTTAAAGCTAACTTTAACCGTTGATACATGTTTAATTGTGAATCCGCAATGTGGTGTACAAGTTGGCGAACTGTCCATGCACCTTCTCGATAAGTCTTACTCAATTTCTCATCATTTAAAAACCCAACTGTCTCTCTTAAACGAGTAGTAAAAGTCTCAATTTCCCTTAACCAATCTTCAACATTTTCCAATGTTACTTTTTCAGGTACATGTAATTTACCGATTGGGTATTTAACGTCCATCATTTTCTCCCTATACATATTTTTTTAGTCTTTAAAAGGGCTACGTTATCAAACGTAACCCTCTTAAACATGAAATTAGTTATTAACCTTTTCTTCCTCAAATAACATTGTACCTTTTTCTTTGAAGTTTTGATGGAAGGAGAACGCTTTTTCAAGAATGTGTGGTGTATGCCCGCCCACTTTCGCTTTCGCTTCTTCAAAGTATGCTCGTAATTGTGGTCTGTACATTGGATGTGCGATTTCGATAATTTTTTCTGCACGCTTCACTGGTGGAAGTCCGCGAAGATCTGCATATCCTAGTTCCGTAATAATTACATCCACATCATGCTCCGTATGGTCAACGTGAGATACGAACGGTACAATCGCAGAAATCTTGCCATCTTTCGCTAAAGAAGGTGTTACGAAAATTGTGTAACGAGCGTTACGAGCAAAGTCTCCAGATCCACCAATTCCGTTCATTACATGTGTTCCAGTAACATGAGTAGAGTTTACGTTACCGTAAATATCTACTTCAATAGCAGTGTTGAATGAAATTGTACCTAAACGACGGATAACTTCAGGGTTGTTAGAAATTTCTTGTGGTCTGAACATAATTTTGCCTTTATATTTTTCAAGGTCTTCTGCCAGTGTATCAACACGTGCCTTTGAAAGAGAGAAGGCAGTACCCGCAGCAAATTTAACGATACCTGCATCAATTAAATCAAAGATACCGTCTTGAAATACTTCAGAGTGAACTTCCACATCTCGGAATTGAGCATCTTTCATATTTTTTAGAACTGCGTTAGCTACAGAACCAACTCCTGATTGAATTGGAGCTAATGAAATTGGAAGTCTTCCTGCTTCTACTTCTTTATTTAAGAAATCAATTAAGTGATCCGCAATTGCTTGCGTTTCTTCGTTTGGTTCAAATAGTGGTGAAGGGATATCTGGTTGTTCAGATAAAATGATACCTCTTACTTTCGCAGGATCAACCCTAATTCCAATTTCGCCAATACGGTCTGCAACGTTATAAAGTGGAATTTCACGACGTTCACCTTGCTCTTTTTGAACGTAAATATCGTGAAGACCTTCATACGCTCTAGGTGCATTTAAGTTGATTTCAATGATAACGTTTTCAGCTTTCTCAACAAAAATTGGCGAGTTTCCTACTGATCCAGTTGGAATAATTAAGCCGTCTTCTGTGATTGCAGCTGCTTCGATAATCGCATAATCGATTTTACCTAATGTTCCTTTTCTTACTTCTTCAGCTGTATGTGATAAATGTTGGTCAATATAGTAAAGCTCACCAGCGTTAATTTTTTTACGCATTACTGCATTTCCTTGATATGGAACTCGCAAGTTAATGATTCCTGCTTCAGCCATTGATTGGTCAGCTGCTGGAC
>JAAYHP010000310.1 GCA_012735355.1 Lysinibacillus sp.
ACCATCGCTTTCGCAATCGCTTTTCGAATGCCAGAGATTTTTTCTCTCGTTTCAGGGAATTCGCCTTCAAATACTGGAATTTGTGGTGTTTCTGCTAATTCAGTTGAAGTTGTTTGTTCAACTGAAGCTTCTACCACTTCTGCCACTTGGCCGCCTTCCATAAAGCGAATAACATCTTCTTTTAATACGCGACCATTTTTACCGGTACCGGTTACTAAGCGAATATCTACATCATTGTCGCGAGCAAATTTACGAACAGAAGGCATTGCAATAACTCGGCTATTTTTAACCGCTTCTTCCTTCTCTTTCGATTCTACTTGAGGCGCTTTCGGTTCTTCTTCCATTTCTTTCGATGCAACCTCTGCTACGTCACCTTTAAATTGCAGATTTTCATAGCCTGGAGCGTCGATGCGAATCAGTACATCTCCTACTACCGCTACAGCACCTTCAGCTACTAATACTTCTTCTATTTTCCCTTCCACCGGAGAAGGGATTTCTACAACTGCTTTATCGTTTTGAATCTCACATAAAGTATCGTCTTCTTTAACTACATCACCAGGTTTGACGAACCATTTTACAATTTCACCTTCATGAATACCCTCACCAATATCTGGCATACGAAATTCAAACGCCATCCTGTTCACCCTTTCATCATTAGAATGTTAAAACTTTTTTCGCCGTTTCGATAATATCTTTGTAATTTGGTAACCAAACACTTTCCGCTTGTGGGAATGGATAAATCGTATCTGGTGCAGCAACACGAAGGACAGGAGCCTCTAAACTTAAAATTGCTCTTTCAGTAATTTCCGCCACCACGTTTGCCGCAATCCCCGCTTGTTTTTGCGCTTCCTGTACAACGATTGCACGATTCGTTTTTTCCACAGATGCAATAATTGTTTCAATATCTAAAGGTTGAACTGTACGAAGGTCAACTACTTCTACTGAATATCCTTCTTTTTCTAACTCTTCTGCCGCTTTTAAACTTTCGTGTACCATTAAACCGTAAGCAAAAATCGATAAATCTTTACCTTCTCGTTTCACATCCGCTTTTCCAATTGGAATTGTATACGCTTCTTCCGGTACTTCTTCGCGGAAAGAACGATATAGTTTTAAATGTTCTAAAAAGATGACTGGATCATTGTCACGAATGGCTGAAATGAGCAATCCTTTCGCATCATATGGCGTTGAAGGAATGACAACTTTTAATCCTGGTTGTTGAGCCATTAAACCTTCTAAACTATCAGAGTGCATTTCTGGAGTATGAACCCCACCTCCAAAAGGAGAGCGTATCGTTATAGGCATATTAAACGTTCCGCCAGTACGAAAACGATAACGGGCGATTTGACCGCTAATGGAATCCATTACTTCATATACGAAACCGAAAAATTGAATTTCAGGAACAGGTCGGAATCCTTGCAAAGCTAAACCAATAGCAAGTCCACCGATTCCAGATTCAGCAAGGGGAGTATCGAATACCCGATCGACTCCAAACTCTTTTTGCAAGCCTTCAGTAGCGCGGAAAACCCCGCCGTTTACACCGACGTCTTCTCCGAACACTAACACATTTTCGTCATTTTTCAATTCTGTGCGCAAAGCATCAGTAATTGCTTGAATCATCGTCATTTGTGCCATAGGTTAATTCGACTCCTTTGCTTTATAGATTTCATACTGCTCTTTTAAATTCGAAGGCAATTCTTCGTTCATAATGGAAATTAAATCCGTCACCTTTTGTTTAGGTGCAGCGTCCGCTAATTTAATTGCCTCTTTAATTTCATCCTTCGCTCTTTCAATAACTTCCGTTTCTTTTTCTTCCGACCATAAGCCTTTGCCTTCTAAATATTTACGGAAACGTACGATTGGGTCTTTTTGAGCCCATTCATTATCAATATCTGAAGAACGATAGCGAGTTGGGTCGTCCCCTGACATTGTATGTGGACCGTATCGGTAACAAACCGTTTCAATTAATGTTGGGCCTTCTCCAGCTACAGCACGATCTCGAGCATCTTTCGTAGCAACGTACACCGCTAACGGGTCCATTCCGTCTACTTGAACACAAGGAATTCCCGCTGCAATCCCTTTTTGAGCAAGGGTTTTTGCTGATGTTTGGAGTTCCCGCGGAGTAGAAATTGCTTATTGGTTATTTTGTATAAAGAAGATGGCCGGTGCTTTAAAGGCTCCTGCGAAGTTAATTCCTTCATAGAAGTCCCCTTGTGAAGATCCACCGTCACCTGTATAAGTTACTGCAACATTTTTACCGCCGCGCTTCTTAATTCCTAAAGCTACTCCAGCCGCTTGGATATATTGAGCACCAATGATGATTTGTGGAGGTAAAATATTTACTCCTTCAGGAATTTGGTTTCCAATGTAATGTCCACGGCTGAACAGGAACGCTTTCCAAAGAGGTAAACCGTGCCATACAATTTGCGGAACATCTCGATAACCCGGTAAAATCCAATCGTCTTTTTCCAGTGCAAAATGGGAAGCTAGTTGAGAAGCTTCTTGCCCGGCAGTTGGAGCATAGAATCCAAGTCGACCTTGACGGTTTAATGAAATCGAACGCTGATCTAATATTCTTGTATAAACCATGCGAGTCATCAGTTCTTCTAATTCCTCGTCGGATAAATTCGGTTCAAATTCTTTATTTACAATTTCACCGTTTTCGTTTAGAATTTGAAACATTTCAAATTTACTTTCAATTTCTTCTAACAAACTTTGTGGAGCAAATCGTTTTTTTACTTTTCCACTCATAATACACCTCTCCTTTATCTGTATTAATTATAAATCCCCAAAAGACTGATACAACTTCCAATCAACTACAGTATATATTAACTGTATACAATCGGTCAATCATTGATTTTCTTTTTAAATCGTAATATTTCTATCTTCGTACCCTTTCCTTCTGTACTAATCTGTTATAATATATAAAATAATTGTAATATAACAGTGTTAAAAATTTGACTAATTTTATTGTTTTAAATGCAATAATGAAATTTCCGTATGGTATCATTATCACCTTTAAAATGGATATAATATTCACCGGCATATTCAATAGAATTCTGCA
>JAAYHP010000311.1 GCA_012735355.1 Lysinibacillus sp.
GAATCAAAGAGGGTGGGACAAAAGTAAAAACTCATCATTTTCTCTTAAGGGAAAATGATGAGTTTTTGATATTTAACTGAAAACTGATTTCCGTTCCAGGCATGCTTTCCGAGGGCGTGGCCTCAGCCTCCTTGATGCTCGTTGTGCATGTCTAGGCGTCACGCTATTCCCTCTAGAAAGCTCTGCTTTGCGACTAAGCATGTGCGACAGCGACTCGTCCTGTCACTCCAATCGTTTTTCAATACATATCAAATTTTAACTATATTTTCATATCAATTCTTAAAGAAAATCGACTTTTGTCCCATCCTCATGAAAAAGCTTATTTTCCTATACGCAGACATGTTGTCATACTAGAGATTTGTTAACCGATTGGTACCAACGTAAAATCAATAGCTAAATTTAAAAATACAATCGTGTGTACAAGTGCAAAAATTATTCCTTGGCGATTTAATTTGTCATTTACATAAATATTCATAAAAACGCCTCCCAACCCTCATCAATTTTGTCTAACTTGTGAACATTATATGACATATTTAATCAATTTTCAAATAATTTTGAATAATTGTTCTAAAAATTTTTTCTTTTTCTGGCTGCTTTGTATATAACCGTTATTTTTGTCCAAAATATATTGAAGAACAAGGTGCATACCATTTTAAAGGAGTGAATTCATCATGAATTTTATTTGGTACTTAATTATTGGTGGTATTATTGGATGGTTAGCTGGAGTTATAGTTGGAAAAGATGTTCCGGGTGGGATTATCGGAAATATTGTGGCCGGAATTATCGGATCTTGGATAGGTAGTGCTTTTTTAGGGGATTGGGGATGGGAAGTTTCTGACTTTTACGTATTTCCCGCTCTCCTTGGAGCAATCGCCCTCGTATTTATCGCTAGCTTAATTATGAGAGGAATGCGAAAATCAACAGAATAGCAAACTATCTGGAAGGTAATTTTTAGTGAAATGATTTTGTTGAAGGCGGCGAGTCTCTTTTTCGAACTTGGTGAAGGAGAGCCTCGATACGTGTACAGGTTAAGAGCCTGCATGCGCGTTCCGCCTGAAACGAAAATCAATAGCGTAAAATTAAAATACAAAAATAAACTAATGTCTCATTCAGCCTTTGCAAGTACTACTTTTTCTAACTGACCGCTTACTTCTTCATAAAGTTCGAAATAATACAATACATCCTCTACATATTGGTTACTATGATTGTAACTAAAGATGGCTTTTTCAATTTCCCCTTCTTGAACACCAGATTGAGATAAAAGATTCGCAGCGCTAAAAATTGCATCTTCAATATCAAAAGGATCAGCTATTCCATCTCCATTTGCGTCAACCCCATAACCACCGTATTTTGCAATGACTTTAGGATTCGTTTTTTCTGACTCGGGGATATCTCCCTTCCCTAACCCTTCACATGTCGGATGGCTCCAACCGACAAAAGTACATGGCATAAATTGCATATGTCCCTCTGCTCCCACCGGTGATATTAAAGTATTCATTGTAGAAAAACGCGTTTCTACACGATGATGGGCAGCAAGTAAAGTCCAAGGAACATTGTATTGTTCCCCGGCTTTTATATAAATTGGAATGTATTCTTCCGGTATTTTTAAATCAAAGTTCTCCTGGATTTTGTCCAACTCAGAAATTTCTTGATGCTCGAATGAAAATATTGATAATGATTTTAAATCTTGCCATGCTATATATGCAAAAAAATAAAAGATAGTTGATGCTGGAATAAGTAATATGATTAAAAATAGCTTCACTCCAGAACTGATCAATGGCTTTTTTGTTTTCTTTTTATTAGCCATAATTTCCCCCAAACCTTCCACAATAAAAATTTTGAATGGGATTTATCTATTCAACATACTCTAAATAATAATTATATCCTAAGAATGAAAAAATTAACTGTTAAAAATGTAAAAAAATAATAGTTATAGTAAACATAAGAGACTTTAATACAATATATTCATAGTTATTTAATTTGTAAAATTTGAATTATCTATTATTATTGAATTAGTCTATTGTATTTAAATTCACTCCTATGATAAATTGATAATTAAACTATCAAAAATAAGTAATAAACAAAGAAAGAGTGACAAGAATGACAAATTAATCCATTGAAACAAAATTAGTACAATTAGGAAATCAAAGTGACCCGAGAACAGGGGCAGTAAATCCTCCAATTTACATGTCCACTGCTTATAAGCATACAGGCATTGGTGAATCTACTGGGTATGATTACATAAGAACGAAAAACCCAACTCGAGAAATTTTAGAAAATGGAATTGCTGATTTAGAGGGTGGGGATGCTGGTTTTGCCTGTAGCTCGGGGATGGCTGCGATCCAACTAATCCTTTCCATCTTCACACCTGGAGATGAAATTCTTTTACCTGAAGATGTGTATGGTGGTACGTACCGATTAATGAAATCTTATGAAGAAATGTATAATATCCGCCCTGTTTACTTTTCTAATGTAGAAGAAATCGAAGGATTAATAAATGAAAATACAAAAGCGATTTTCCTTGAAACACCAACAAATCCATTAATGATTGAATTTGATTTAGATCAGTTCAATGACATTTGTAATAAACATAACTTATTATTTATTGTAGACAATACTTTTTATTCACCTTATTTCCAACGTCCAATAGAACATGGTGCAGATATCGTTATGCATAGTGCAACAAAGTATATTGCAGGACATAACGATATGTTAGCAGGACTTGTCGTTTCTAAAGGGGAAGAATTAAGTGAAAAACTAGCATTTAATCAAAATAGTATGGGCCTTGTACTATCCCCTTTTGAC
>JAAYHP010000312.1 GCA_012735355.1 Lysinibacillus sp.
CTTATGTAAATTAAATATTTCTGAAATAAAGTTCACCGCGATTTTCTGCATAGTTTCGTCGATCGACTGAAAATCTTTTTGCGCCCAACTCATTAGCCAACATAAAAAGGCATCTTGGGATAGCTCACTTGTCGCAAATTGAAATAAGTTCGGACGATTCAGTTGGAGCTCAATGACACTTCCACTTTGATTCATCAACTTCTCCTTCCATAAAATTGAACTTTACTTTTGGTCAAATATTAATAAATTTTCACCCACTTTTACTTTGACATTGTAACCGCGAATTAAGGCTACAAATACGGTAATTCCAACGACAACGATGAGTGTAATCCATACGGCAGCAGGGACAGCTGCTGTTGCCAAAGTACCGGCTAGTTGGTCCGTACTCATTCCTTCATGCACATTCGGAGCGCCTTTAATTTTTGCTAGGGGCTTTAATGTTTTAGCAAGCTTTCCCCTTACGACGATACGCTCCCTCTTTTGTTTTACTGCATCTTTCAGTTCTTTCATTGTGTAAACATATGCTGTGTCCAATAAATCTTCCTCCACTCCCCAAGGTACTGGGTAAACTTTAAGAAAATGTTAGCAAAAGCAGACTCACATTGCAAAAGGAGATTGGTAGGTGAACGTTTAACTCATGAAAAAGAGACAACCCGTCTATTCGGATTGCCTCACTTTACTAAAATTGTGACTTAAACACCCATTAATGCTTATTTTTTAAATGATAAATCTCTTCATCATGCTCAGCTATTTTGTGAGAGTGATATTGGAGAGTTTCTTTTACTTTTTCAACGGAATCTTGATTTAGCTTCACAGTATGTTCAAACATTTCTCCAAGACTGTCTAGTTTCTCCTCTACTTTTCCAAGTCGTTCATCTACATTATCAAAGCGGGAATTCACTTCTGTTCTGAAGTGATTTATTTCTTCTTTCACTTCAGCTTTAAAACCATCCAAATCTTTCCTCATGTCTACTTGGAACTCATCTATCTCGTGCCTCATCTCTGCTCTGAAATCATTCATATCCTGTTTCATTTCAACTTTGAATGCATCCATGTCCTGTCTCATTTCTGTTCTGAAACTATTCATATCCTGTTTCATCTCAGATCTGAAATCTTTCATTTCTTGTTTGATTTCATCCATACTCGCTGCTAACTTTTGTACCATCTCAATCAGTAGTTTTTCATTTTCCATTATCACACCCCCGTTTACCGAGATATTTGATTTAAAAATAGCATATCTCTATTTAATTTTAAATACAAAGTGAGCCCTCTCTATGAACTAATTTAAATTCAAACCAAATGCTCTTGAACCGAGTTTTTCCTTATATTTATTTTCTTCCATTATGGCTTCTTTCGTCGTTAAAGAAGCTGGTAATGTTTGTAGAATCGTGTATTGGAATTGATAAACTCTGTCCGGATCAGCTTCCAATATCTCCTTTAGCTTTTTATTATCACCATGTCCGTTTTTCGCATAGTCCTTCCATCGTCCAAGTATTCCTTCTTTTCCAGAAGCAGAGCCTACATATTGATTCCCATCTTTTTTATCCAAAATTAAATAAACTCCTCCGACAGAAGATAGCATTTTATGCCAAACCCGGTTTGCATCATAATCATTAATGATTTTTACAAGTTGACGATAAGTCAGCGTAAAATCGAGATATCCTGGAAAATCCATCACATATCCTTTTGGAACGATTTGCACAACTTCTTTATCATTATTATTAAGATAGACACACCAAGCTTGCGCAACATTATTCCAATGAATAATCATTCGATTTTCCAGATCCTCAAATCCGCTTAATTTTTCTAGATCATATCGATACTTACTATTGAGTTTTGCTTTTCCTCTAAAAGGTACATCTAAATGTTCAGGGAATCCATCCACTTTGTGTATACCTTTCATTTCATAAACTCCAACGAAAATGGCTTGATTTTTCTCTATTCCGATGCAAGAAACTAAGTAGTCACAATCTTTAAAGCGATTGATTTCTTGATAGGATTGATAGATTTCAAAATGGTTCGTTTCATATAATTCTAGAACATCTACCCCTCGTGTATCTTGATGTCTAGCAATCTTAATTTTCTTCGTCGTATCCAATCCATAGAATTCCAACATTTTTTTAATCGTAAGCATGATTTTTCCTCACTAGAACACTCTTTTTTTAATATTATAGCATGTTTAAAAAAGCGGCTTCCTTTTTACTGGAAGACGCTTTTTTTGTTGTTCAACTAATAACACCCTAATGAATCCTTTGAATTATATGGAATTTTAAATTTAATTACCTCCCCTGCATCATTATGTATTTATCCTCGAAGTAGATAATTTAGAAAGAGAAAATATAGGAAAAAATATTTACTTATTATACAATCTCCTATTATTTGGTATTGAAAGTATGACAAAAATACCTATATACTTAGACGCAGGGAGGATTGAATAAACATGAAGAAAATTTTTAGTTTATTACTTGCACTTTTATTAACGATATCCATCGTACCAGTGCAACAAACACAGGCACAGCAAGTTTTTAGTGATGTTCCAACATCATACATTTATTATGATGAAATTATGTATTTACTAGAAAATGACGTCATCGATGAATCTAGTACTTATGGAGTTACAGATATTGTTACCCGCGAAGAAGTGGCAGTGATGGTATCGAAAGCGGTCGGCTTAGACGGTACACCACGAACAACAAAGTTTAGTGATGTCCCTGCATCGAACCCGAATAGTGGATACATACAATCTGCGGTAGAAGCAGGTATTATTAACGGTTATCCAGATAGCACTTTCAAACCAAATGCGAAAGTAACACGTGGACATATGGCTGCATTCATTGCCCGTGCTTTTGATTTACCATCAGGAAATAAAACATTCAAAGATGTACCTGAATGGCACACTGCTTATGATGCTGTTAAAGAATTAGCAGCGGCAAATATTGCGACTGGATATGAAGATGGTACGTTTAAACCACAAAATAATTTATCCCGTGCTCATATTTCAGTATTCTTAACTCGTGCTATCAAGTATGAAAATGGTATCGTTGCCTATGATGTTGTATTAGAATTCCCAGCAGAACGATATCCTCAAACTGCAGCACATATTGCGAATGCCATTGAAAATGGATGGTCGAATATTTGTACAATCGACCGAGAAGGAGCAGATGAAAATCGTAAAGCTGCCATTTCATATATGCCTACTCGCGACGGATACGATCGAGATGAATGGCCAATGGCGATGTGTGAAGAAGGCGGAGCAGGTGCAGGTGTAGCCTATGTTGAATCCAGTGATAATCGCGGAGCTGGAGCTTGGATTGGCAATCAATTAGAAGATTATCCAAACGGTACAGCAGTACTATTTAAAATTGTGGGGAATGTGGAGGATCAACCATCACAAACTCCAACACCTGTACAACCTAAACCAACTCCTCAGCCAACTGAAAATAATAATAGCGATGTAATCCCTGGTGCGCCAACTAGCTTTAAAAATTGTACGGAGATGCGAGAATATTATCCAAATGGTGTATCTGAAGATCATCCTGCGTATGCTTCAAAACATGACCGAGTTAAAGATGGCTGGGCTTGCGAAAGATAAGAATCACATATGTAAAGAATAAAAAACAGATTAAGAGAGCTACTAGTTCTCTTAATCTGTTTTTAATTTATTGTTTATTCTTCAAC
>JAAYHP010000313.1 GCA_012735355.1 Lysinibacillus sp.
CATTTAATGTTTCACGAACTGCTTTACCATTTTCCCAACTTTCAGCAACTGCTAACATTTCTAAGTTTTCTTCAATGCGATCGGCAATTTTATTTAAAATATTCGCTCTTTCCGTAACAGAAGTTTTCCCCCAAGCATCTTTTGCTTTATAAGCAGCATCGATAGCAAGCTCAATATCTTCTGCTGTAGAACGAGCTACTTTAGTGTAGACTTTACCAGTAATTGGTGTTACATTGTCAAAATATTCACCGTTTACTGGTGGTGTCCATTCCCCTCCGATGTAGTTTTCATAGCGTTCTTTAAAATTTACAATCGCTCCTTCTGTGTTTGGAAATGCATAAGCCGCAGTTAAAACTGACATTTTTTCTACTCCCCTTTACTAATAATATTTATACCTTTTCCCTTGCTGACACCAAAGTTCCACACTACTAAAAGGTATTCAATTATATATATTCCCGAGATTAATAGATTATATCTAAAAATATAAAAATTTTTAATTTATTTTTTGATAGTTCCTTCGTAGAAAGGGGTATATAGTAAAAAAAATACTCGTTCAATTTCAGAAATATGTAGGCATTCCAATTGGAAAGATTGTACAATATTTATAAGAAAAGTTAGAAAAGGTGTGATGAAAAATGTTAGCCATTCAAAGCACTGAACGTTTAACAGGCGGACGAATCAGCGGTGACTATTGGGATTTGGACGAGCTTATTAACGCAATCTATGAAGTTATTGGAGATGAAAATAGATACTATGATTACCAAGGGGCAAGCCACCGCATTTTAAAGGTTTGCTTAGATTTGCGAAAGGCAACTCAAGGAGAATGCAATATCGAATTTGTTGCAAACGGAATACATAAGGGGATTATTAAAAAGAAAGATACAATTGCTCCCGACAAAAATGTTAATTTTTCTGTAGAAATTTTATGGCCAGAATTGATTTTTACAGCCCTTGCATTGAATGATTTTATCGATTTATACAATGAATTTATTGATATGTCTCCTTGGAACCCGCATATCGCAACTATTCGGAAATTCCAATCGATCGTCACTGAATGTTTAAAGGAACATTTGCCTGATGAGCATTTTCGTGTGTTTATGCAATTAATGGTTACAAAGTCTCCTAAATACTTCCGTTACGCGACTCAGTATGTAGACATTTTAAACTTGGAATATTTAAATCTTTCCATCGAAGAAAGAAAGGCAAATTTGGGGGCTTTTGCGATTCGCTTGATGGTAGAAGATGATGAATACATAGCATTGAAAAATGAAATACTCGCTACAGCTAGCGTAACGAAAAATGAAATTCATGAATTGCCATTACAAATGAAATACCCAGATCGTATCGACTGGTAAAAAAAGCGATTTCAAAGATATACTTTGAAATCGCTTTCCATTTTACATTCCTCCTAAATAAGCAGCCCTTACTTGATCGCTTTCTTTAAGCTCTTTCGCTGTACCAGATAGTACGATTTTTCCTGTTTCAATTACGTACGCTCGGTCAGCAATAGAAAGGGCCATATGTGCATTTTGTTCCACTAATAAAATCGTCGTTCCTTCTTTATTAATCGTTTGAATGATTTCAAAAATTTGTTGAACGATTAAAGGAGCAAGTCCCATCGACGGTTCATCCAATAAGAGTAGCTTCGGCTTAGCCATAATTGCTCTTCCCATCGCTAACATTTGTTGCTCCCCGCCCGATAATGTACCGGATAATTGCTTTCTTCGTTCTTCTAATCTTGGGAATAGTTCAAACACATGCTGTAAATCCTTTTTTATTCCTTCCCGATCTTTCCGAAGAAAAGCTCCTAATTCCAAGTTTTCCTCAACGGTCATATTAGCGAAAACTCGACGTCCTTCTGGAACTTGGACAATTCCATTTTTCACAATCATTTGAGCAGGTTTTCCTGCAATTTGTTGCATATTGTACAAAATAGTACCTTGCTTCGGTTTTAATAAGCCGGATAAAGTCTTTAATAATGTACTTTTTCCTGCTCCATTAGCACCTATTAACGTAACAATCTCGCCTTCATTCACTTCCAAGGAGACGTTTTTTAATGCATGAATATTTCCATAAAATACATCGATGTTATTTACTTGAAGCATTATTGTACAACCTCCTCTCCAAGGTAAGCTTCAATTACCTTTGGATTGTTACGTATTTCTTCCGGCGTTCCTTCTGCGATTAATTGCCCATGGTCTAACACGTAAATTCTTTCACAAATACCCATAACTAAATTCATATCATGCTCAATCAATAAAATAGTTAAGTTAAATTTTTCCCGAATCAGTGCAATTAAATCCATCAAATCTTGCGTTTCCTGCGGGTTCATCCCAGCTGCTGGCTCATCTAATAATAAAAGTTCTGGCCCTGCAGCTAAAGCTCGAGCGATTTCAAGACGTCTCTGCATTCCGTATGGTAAATTTTTTGCTAATTCATTTTTGTACACATCAAGACCAAAAATCTTTAAAAAATCAATGGACTCCTTTTCCATTTTTGCTTCACCTTTAAAATGAGCTGGCAAACGGAAAATGGAAGAAATAATAGAGTGGTTTGCTAAATGGTGGTTTGCAATTTTTACGTTATCTAATACCGTTACATCTTTAAAAAGTCGGATGTTTTGGAATGTACGACTAATTCCTTTTTTTGTAACTTGATATGGTTTTAAACCTTTTATACTTTGCCCTTTAAAGGTGATATCCCCTTCCGTCGGCACGTAAACACCCGTTAACATGTTGAAAGTCGTTGTTTTTCCCGCACCATTTGGGCCAATCAGACCGACAAGTTCACCTCGGTTCAAATACATATCAACATTCTGTACCGCTTTTAAACCACCGAACTGTATTCCGATATTATCTAGTTTTAAAAGAAGGTCACTCATACTTCAGAACCTCCTTTTTTTCTTGCTTTAAATAAATCTTTCAATTCCTTTGTACCCATTAAGCCTGTTGGGCGATATAGCATAACGAGAATTAACACGACTGAATAAATAATCATTCGTGTTTCCGGGAAAGCCTGTAAATACTGTGATATAGCTGTTAAGAAAATAGCAGCTATCACAGACCCTGATAAACTTCCTAAACCACCTAATACAACGTAAATTAAAATTTCAAAGGATTTTAAGAAGTTGAACGCTGTTGGTTGAATAATATAGAAGTTATGCGCATAAAGAGCTCCAGCTACCCCAGCAAAAAGTGAACCGATTACAAAAGCAACTACTTTAAAATAAGTTGTATTTATCCCCATTGCGTCAGCTGCAATCTCATCCTCTCGAATGGCAATACATCCACGGCCATGGCGAGAATTCGTAAAGTTTGAAATGACTAAAATTGTGATGATTACACCGAAAAAAGCATATGTCCAAGTTGTAGCATGGTTAACAACCATCCCTGCCGCTCCGCCTACATAATCGATATTTAAGAAAAGGATTCGAATAATCTCAGCAAAACCTAACGTTGCAATTGCTAAATAATCCCCTTTTAATCTTAAAGACGGTACACCCACTAACACACCTGCAAATGCAGCTACTATCCCAGCTAAAATAATACCTACAATAAACGGTAATCCTAATTTCATCGTACAAATTGCACTAATATAAGCTCCAACCGCCATAAATCCAGCATGTCCAATAGAAAATTGCCCTGTAATTCCGATTACAATATGCAAACTCACTGCAAGCATAATATTAATACATATTGTAATCAACATATTTTGGTAATATAAATCGAGCATTCCTGTTACAAGCATACCTTGTACGACAGCATAGATTACTAGCGCAATTACTAAATAACCCCAAAAGGCTTTAGACTTTTTCATATTACCAGTCACCTACACTTTCTCACGGATGTTTTTACCAAAGATACCTGCTGGTTTTAAGATTAAAATTAAAATTAAAATGACAAAGGCTGCTGCATCTCGCCATAATGAATATCCAACAGCACTTACAATCGTTTCTACAATTCCTAAAATAAAGCCTCCTACCATCGCCCCCGGAATGCTACCGATACCACCAAGCACCGCTGCGATAAAAGCTTTTAATCCAGGAAGAACCCCCATCAATGGGTCAATTCTTGTGTAATAGGAACCAAAAATCACTCCCGCAGCACCCGCCAACGCTGAACCGATAGCGAAAGTTGCAGAAATCGTATTATCTACGTTAATTCCCATTAGTCTTGCTGCATCTGCATCGTGAGAAACTGCACGCATCGCTTTTCCAATTTTCGTTTTATGAACGATGAATTGCAATAGAATCATAAGAATGATTGTTACTATTAAAATTAAAATTGTTTGTGAACTTATATTTGCACCTAAAATATTAATATTCTTATTTGGTAATACTTGTGGATACGCTTCCGGTGTAGCACCTCGGAAGAAAATCATCGTATACTCAATTAAAAATGAAACTCCGATGGCAGTCGTTAACGCTGCAATTCGTGTCGCATTTCTTAAACGTTTATAAGCAACCCTTTCAATAATCACACCGATCATCGAGCAAAGAACCATCGCGATAATCAGCGCTGGCAAAAACCCCATTTCCCAACGAGTAATTGCAAAAAATCCAATAAAGGCACCGAGCATGAAAACGTCACCATGGGCAAAGTTGATTAATTTAATAATCCCATAAACCATCGTATACCCTAATGCAATCAAGGCATAAATACTACCGAGGGAAATTCCATTTATAAGCTGCTGCAACCAATCCATAAGTCACACTCCTTTGTCATGAAGTTTACTTTTCTAGCAATAGGAACTGTCATCATAACCTAATTTATGGAATTTTATAGTTGAAAGGGAAAAGGGAGGCGGTGTGCCCCCCTTTCTTAAGATATATATTAAGGATCGATTTTTGTTTTAAATGTTTGATTACCATCAACATACTCTAAAATCGTTGCAGATTTTACAGCATTATGTTTCTCATCCACTGAGAATGTACCAGATACTAATTCAATATTTGTTGTTGCAGCCAATGCATCTTTTATTGCCTCTCCATCTAAAGATCCGGCACGCTCAATCGCGTCTTTAATGAAGTAAACAGTGTCATATCCAAGGGCATGGAATGCATTTGGTGCCTCACCGTATTTTTCGTTAAAGGCTGTTACAAAGTCTTGAATTTTTGGATCTGGGTCTTCAGATGAATAGTGGTTAGTAATAAATGTGTTGTTTAATGCAGCTCCACCAGCTAATTCTACTAACTTCGGAGAATCCCAACCATCAGCACCCATTAACGGTACGTCGATTCCTAATTCACGAGCTTGTTTAACAATTAAACCAACTTCTTCATAATAACCAGGGATGAAAATGAACTCTGGGTTTTTAGATTTAATAAGTGTCAATGTTGATTTAAAGTCTGTATCTTTCGCAACATACGCTTCTTCTGCAACTACCGTTCCACCATTTGCTTCAATTTGCTCTTTAAATGCTGCTGCTAATCCTTTTGCATAATCGGATGCATTGTCAGCATAAATTGCTACGTTTTTCACGCCAAGCTCTTCAGTAGCAAAGTTTGCAGCAACAACCCCTTGGAATGGGTCAATAAAGCACGTACGGAAAATATATTCATTGATAGAGCCATCCGCATTTTCCGTTAAGTTTGGTGCTGTTCCTGAAGCAGTAACAAGTGGAATTTTATTTTTATTTGCAATTTCTACTGTTGCAAGAACGTTACCACTAGTCGCAGGTCCAATCATAACATCCACTTCTTCTTGTGTTGCAAGGCGAAGTGCTGCAGCAGTTGCTTCTGCGTTTTCTGATTTGTTGTCGACTTTAATTAACTCAATTTGTTTACCATCAATACCGCCAGCTTTATTGATTTCTTCAATAGCTAGTTCAGCACCTTGTGCGATGGATGAACCGTAGGAAGCTACATTACCAGTAAGTTCTAAGTTTGCACCGATTTTAATTACTTCGCCGCTACTTCCACCGGATGCACCGCTACCTTCTGTTGAAGTTCCTTGATCTCCGCTAGAACTTCCGCCGGAGCTTCCACCAGAACCTCCACTACAACCAGCTAGAGCCCCTACTACTAAAGAAGATGCTAAAAAGAGAGAGGCATATTTCTTTAGCTTTTTTCTTTCCTCCATTTTAAATTCCCCCCGTTACATTATTGCTTAGATATTAGATTTTTCAGAAAATTATTTCAACTATATTATAATATTAATATCTTAATTTTCTGAAATAAAACACCCCATCTAATATCTATTTCAAATGTTTGACTTAATGTATTTTAAAACATTCCCTTTATTTAGTCTAGTGCGATTTTTTAGTAATTTTAGATATTTCAGATTATAATAAATTTTGAGTTATTAAATAGATGATATTATCA
>JAAYHP010000314.1 GCA_012735355.1 Lysinibacillus sp.
CGCAATTCATCTTCCGTAATGTCACCATTTTTTTCTAATTTTTTCAAATCGTCATTCGCATCTCGGCGGACGTTACGGATGGCAACTTTTGCATCTTCTGCTTCTTTTTTAACTACTTTGACTAAATCTTTGCGACGTTCTTCAGTTAAAGCTGGGATTGCAAAGCGAATTACATTCCCATCATTTGTAGGTGTAATTCCTAAATCAGATTTCATGATTGCTTTTTCAATTTCACCTAAGATGGATTTGTCGTAAGGTGTAATCACAAGTAAACGAGCTTCTGGCACTGTAATACCTGCTAATTGATTAACAGGTGTTGGCACTCCGTAGTAATCTACAGAGATTCTGTCAAGCAATGAAGCATTTGCTCTTCCTGCTCGAATAGAAGCAAGTTCTCTTGAAAAAGCAGATAAAGATTTGTTCATTTTTTCTTTTGCCTGTTCAATAACACCATTTGGCATTATGCATTCCTCCTAACAACTGTCCCAATTTTATCACCTAAAATGGCACGTTTTATGTTACCTTTTTCCATTAAAGAGAATACTACTAATGGGATGTCGTTGTCCATACATAAAGTGGAAGCTGTTGAATCCATCACTTGTAATCCTTGCTGAATCACATCTAAGTATGTGAGTGTATCGTATTTCACTGCATCTTCGTTTGTTTTTGGATCAGCAGAATAGACACCATCAACGTTATTTTTTGCCATTAAAATAGCTTCTGCATCGATTTCAGCAGCTCTTAATGCAGCCGTTGTATCTGTTGAGAAGAACGGATTTCCAGTTCCAGCAGCGAAGATTACGACACGTCCTTTTTCAAGATGGCGTACCGCTTTTCTCCGTATGTAAGGTTCCGCCACTTGGGTCATGACAATAGAAGATTGCACTCGAGTTTCAACTTCTAGTTTTTCTAGAGCATCTTGTAATGCTAATGAGTTCATCACAGTAGCTAACATTCCCATATAGTCGGCAGATGCACGATCCATTCCCATTTCACTACCTATTTTACCACGCCAAATGTTTCCTCCGCCAACAACAACTGCTACTTCTACTCCTAAATCGACTACTTCTTTAATATCTTCTGCAACTGATTTAATAATTTTTGGTGAAATACCAAAACCTGTATCTCCTGCTAGAGCCTCTCCACTAATTTTTACTACAACTCGTTTATATTGTGGCACACTCATAGTAAACCTCCGTTAGCCAATATTTAAAATCTTGCTTTCTGAAAAATAGGGAACACGAAAATGTGCTCCCTACCAATTGTATTATTCAATCAATGATTAATTGTTACCTTTTACTTGACTCATTACTTCTTCTGCAAAGTTATCTTCACGTTTTTCGATACCTTCACCAACTTCGTAACGTACGAATGAAGTAACGTTTCCACCAGTTGATTTTACGAAATCACGAACTTTTTTGTCTGAATCTTTAACGAATGCTTGCTCAAGTAAGCAAATTTGTTCGAAGAATTTACCAAGACGGCCTTCAACCATTTTCTCAACGATTTTCTCTGGCTTACCTTCATTTAGTGCTTGTTGTTTTAGAACTTCACGTTCGTGATTCACTTCATTTTCCGGAACATCTTCACGGTTTACATAAC
>JAAYHP010000315.1 GCA_012735355.1 Lysinibacillus sp.
ATTTAATGTAAAACCTCCCAATAATAATAAAGCATACATTACTGTTCCAGGTAGTGCCGCATAAAACACCTCTTTAACGACATAAGGAATCTTCAAAATATAATTTAAGAGTGCACACCCAATAACTATAATACCGGCAACTATATATGATGCCGACTCTGCGGCTCCATTACCAACGATATGTGAAGCTACAATTAAAATTGCCATTAAAATAGTAATAAATAAGTTTAATCTATGGACTTGTTGTGTATTAAATGAAAGTTTCTTTTTTTCTTGAATTTGATTACCCCTCATATCACACCACCATCTAATCCCGTTATATTTTACAAAAAAAATGAATGATCATTCATTTCGAGTTACTTTTAATATTATCATAATTTTATAAATATTCAAAATTATGTTTTTGCAGTCTATGAACTTCTAGCATAATCAGCGAATTAAGAAGGAGGATGTGTAAATTATTCCCTATTACATATTGACACTGTAAAACTTTCAGAGTAATATAGGCACTATAAATGATAATGATAATCTTTATCATTGGATTAAATTTATTAAAGTGAGGCTTAACGATGAAAAAATTAATACACTTTCTGATTTTTACTGTTTTTGCACTAGTTCTTACAGCTTGCAGTGACAATTCAGTTAATGAAAGTACAGCAGTTGAAGATGTAAACGATAATCAATTTCCAATCATAATTAAGCACGCATTTGGTGAAACAGTCATTGACAAGAAACCGGAACGAATTGCGACAATTGCTTGGGCAAATCATGATGTCGCATTAGCACTTGGTGTAGTTCCAGTAGGTTTTTCTGCTGCAAACTACGGTGTACAAGATGACTCTGGTTTATTACCATGGACTGCTGAAAAATTAAAAGAATTAGGAGAAGAAAATCCAACAATCTATCAAGATACCGATGGACTAGATTTTGAGGCGATTGCAAATAGTAATCCTGACGTTATTCTTGCTGCATATTCAGGCATTACTCAAGAGGAATATGATACTTTAAGTCAAATTGCTCCAGTAGTACCTTATAAAAAATCGCCTTGGGTAACACCATGGCGCGAACAAGTGTTATTAAATGCAAAAGGGATGGGCATGGAGGAAGAAGGAAAAATATTAGTTGCTGAAACAGAGAAATTAATTGTTGATAAAGCAGAAGAATACTCTGTTATAAAAGGGAAAAAAGCCGCATTTAGTATGTTTAACCTTTCGGACTTATCTAATTTCTATATTTATACTCCGAAGGATCCTCGCGGTGAATTCTTACTAGACTTAGGTATGGAATATCCAGATAGTCTTTCAAAATTAAGTACGGATAATAGTTTTTACATTGAAATAAGTGCTGAAAATGCAGATGTTTTAAAGGATACCGAATTACTTATCACTTACGGTAGTAAAGAAACTGTAGCTGCTTTACAAGCTGACCCAATTTTAGGGAAGATTCCTGTAATTGCTGCTGGTAACATTGTTGTGATCGAAGACAACACACCTTTAGCAGCTGCTGGCAATCCGAATCCATTATCTATCCAATATACGATTGATGAATACTTAACGTTAATTTCAGAAATTGCGGAGAACATTGAGTAGTCATGAAAGAGTTAAATATAGAACAAAAAAAGTATTCTTTCTTACCTAAAAATTTAAGGAAATTAATCATTATTCTTTTAGTTCTATTATTAATTTCAACGATTACTTCTATCTTATTTGGTTCTCGTGCAATTGGTTTGCCAACGATTGTAGAAAGTCTACTTTATCCAGAATTAGATAGCCATGAATCAAATGTCGTGCGTCAACGTGTTGTACGTACAATTTTCAGTTTCATGTGTGGTGTTTCATTAGGAGTATCTGGAGCC
>JAAYHP010000316.1 GCA_012735355.1 Lysinibacillus sp.
CCGCACTGGACATGACATAATTCATCGCATTCCTTACAAAGAGTATGTGAAACGAACGAGGAAACTTGCTAGCGCTTTAACGAAACTTGGCATGAAACGCGGGACGAAAGTCGGTTCTTTTGCATGGAATCACCACCGTCATTTAGAAGCTTATTTTGCTGTGCCTTGTGCCGGTGCCGTGTTGCACATGATTAACATTCGTCTGTCACCAGAACATATCATATACGTCATTAATCATGCGGAAGATGAAATATTATTAGTTGATGGCGACTTATTCCCACTTTTTGAACAGTTAATTCCTCACTTAAAAACAGTGAAGCATATCGTCGTGATGAGCGATGAAAAAACGGTTCCTGAATCGAGTTTCCCTAACGTTCACTCTTATGAACAGTTACTTGAAGAAGCGGATGATTTTGGATTTCCAATGGATTTAGATGAAAACAGTCCTGCCGGCATGTGCTATACAAGTGCAACGACGGGCATGCCAAAAGGAGTCGTATATACCCATCGTGGATTAGTTCTCCACAGCCTTACTCTCGGTTTAGCGGACTCGATGGGAATTAGAGAAAGAGATGTCATTATGCCTGTAGTGCCGATGTTCCATGTAAACGCTTGGGGAATGCCTTTTGCTGCGGTAAACTACGGTACGACTCAAGTATTGCCTGGTCCGCAGTTTAATCCAGCATTACTTCTTGATTTAATCGAACAAGAAAAGGTGACATTGACAGCTGGGGTACCTACAATTTGGCTTGGTGTACTCCAAGAGCAGGAGAAAAACCCTCGTGATTTATCTTCTTTAAGAGCTATTGTATGCGGAGGTTCCGCTTCACCAAAAGGTTTAATCCAAGCCTTTGAAGATAAATATAATGTGCCGTTTATCGTTGGCTATGGTATGACTGAAACAACACCAATCGTTTCACTTTCTAACTATACATCAGCAATGGAAGATTGGACTCGAGAAGAAAAGTTAGATATTCGCGCAACTCAAGGATTAACAGTACCGCTTCTTGATACTGAAGTGGTTAATGATGATGGTGAAGTACCTTGGGATGGAAAGACGATGGGAGAACTGCGCATTCGTGGCCCTTGGATTGCTCACGAATATTATAAAGATGAACGTACAACTGAAGCCTTCCGTGACGGCTGGCTATACACTGGAGACATCGCCGTTGTTACTCCTGAAGGCTATATTAAAATAACGGATCGTACAAAAGATTTAATTAAAAGCGGAGGCGAATGGATTTCTTCCGTTGATTTAGAAAATGCGTTAATGACCCATGAAGCGGTTTTAGAGGCAGCGGTAATTGCCGTCCCTCATGAAAAATGGCAAGAACGTCCACTCGCTTGTGTCGTATTAAAAGAAGGAAAACAAGCGACGAAAGAAGAACTGCTTGAATCATTAAGCGGTCAGTTTGCAAAATGGTGGATTCCAGATGATGTCGTGTTCTTAAAAGAAATTCCGAAAACGTCTGTTGGTAAATTCTTAAAAGCAAAATTAAGAGAAGAATTAAAAGATTATCAAGTGAAAGCATAAATTGAATTTGGGCGTTTCCTACTCGCTTGGAAGTTGGAAGCGCCCTTTTATTTAATTCCGTCTTTTTAATCGTTCATCTTTGTTCGGATTGTCTACAACGTCTGATTGAATTGGGTCTGGAATACGGTTATCCTCTTCAAGCTGCTCTCCATCTCGCAGCCGTTCCATTTGCTTTCCTAACCAAATCACATCTTCCATATTATTTGTCATATAACCGCTTTCTGGAAAAATTCTATTTTTCTCCAGAGTGAAAACCTCCATTTGTTTTATATTGTTATTGTGAACAAATCC
>JAAYHP010000317.1 GCA_012735355.1 Lysinibacillus sp.
ATATCCGTCGTACTGAAGCAATGCTTGAAGAATATGAAGAAAAACTAAAGTTATTTGAAAAGTTTCAAAAGCGTCAGCAAACGATTGAAAAGCTAGCCGCTGCAATCAAAGGCAATGCCTCTATTGAAGAACAATTAAAGTTAATAGATCAATTAAAAGAAACGGATTAGGAGGCGAAAAGTTTGGCATTTGAAGGATTATCAGAACGACTCCAAGGTACAATCCAGAAAATAAAAGGTAAAGGGAAAGTTACGGAAGCAGACGTTAAACAAATGATGCGAGAGGTACGCCTTGCATTAATTGAAGCGGACGTAAACTTAAAAGTGGTAAAAGACTTTGTTAAACGGGTTAGCGAACGAGCAGTCGGTTCTGAAGTAATGAAGAGCTTAACTCCAGGTCAACAAGTCATTAAAATTGTTAAAGATGAATTGACGGAATTGATGGGTGGAGAACAAAGCCCGATTCAATTTAGCACGAAACCCCCAACAGTCATTATGATGGTCGGGTTGCAAGGTGCTGGTAAAACAACAACTACTGGAAAGTTAGCCAATCTATTAAGAAAAAAATACAATCGAAAACCGCTTTTAGTTGCGGCCGACGTTTATCGTCCAGCGGCGATTCAACAATTAGAAACGCTAGGGAAACAATTATCGATTCCGGTGTTTTCTCTTGGTGCTGATGTGTCTCCTGTGAAAATTGCAGAAGAAGCCATTGAACATGCGAAAAATGAGCATTTAGACGTAGTTATTATCGATACAGCTGGTCGATTACATATCGATGAAGAATTAATGGACGAATTAAAAAATATTCGTGCGATTAAAGAACCGGATGAAGTATTTTTAGTTGTTGATGCCATGACTCGTCAAGATGCTGTGAATGTTGCGGAAAGCTTCAATGAAGCGGTGGGTATTACTGGTGTAGTTTTAACAAAACTCGATGGGGATACTCGCGGTGGTGCGGCTTTATCGATCCGTGCCGTGACAGAAAAGCCAATTAAGTTCGTTGGTATGGGAGAAAAAATGGATGCTTTAGAGCCATTCCATCCTGAACGCATGGCTTCTCGTATTTTGGGCATGGGTGATGTGCTTTCCTTAATTGAAAAAGCACAAGCTACTGTTGACTTAGAAAAGGCGAAAGAGCTGGAAGAAAAGTTTAAAACTCAAACTTTTACTTTCGACGATTTTGTAGAACAATTAAAAGCTGTTCGAAGTATGGGGCCGCTGGAAGAATTGTTTAAAATGCTTCCTGGAGCTAACAAAATTAAAGGATTAAATAATATTTCCATCGATGAAAAACAAATCGATCGGGTGGAAGCGATTATTTATTCCATGACGCCACAAGAACGGGAACGTCCAGAAATCATCAACGCCAGCCGGAAAAAGCGAATTGCGAGAGGCTCAGGTACTTCCATTCAAGACGTCAATCGCTTATTGAAGCAATTTGAAGATGTGAAAAAAATGATGAAACAAATGACTGGAATGACGCAAGGAAAAGGCAAAAAGAAAATGAAGCTTCCAGGATTGGATTCATTATTTAAGTAATTATAAAGAAAAAAATGAACTGTTAAGAAAAAACACTTTACAAACAAATCAAACACTGATATTATACTATCTTGTGTGAAACTAATTCGGAGGTGCATATATAATGGCAGTAAAAATTCGTTTAAAACGTATGGGAGCTAAAAAATCTCCTTTCTATCGTATCGTAGTTGCTGATTCACGTTCTCCACGTGATGGTCGTTCAATCGAAACAGTTGGTACTTACAATCCACTAAGTGTACCAGCAACAGTAAACATCGATGAAGAGAAAGCTCTTAAATGGTTAGCAAATGGTGCGAAACCATCTGATACTGTACGTAACTTGTTCTCAGAACAAGGGATTATGGAAAAATTCCACAATCAAAAATTCAATAAACAATAATATTGAGGAGGTGTCCGCATGCAAAAGCTGATTGAAACAATTGTCAAACCACTAGTTGATTATCCCGAAGACGTTCGCGTTGAAAAAGATGAAAATGCTAGTCGCATTGTTTATAAACTTTTTGTCAATCCAGAGGATCGAGGAAAAGTGATTGGTAAACAAGGTCGTGTTGCGAAGGCGATTCGTACTATTGTTTATTCAGCTAGCGGTCACCAAAAGAAAAAAACTTACGTCGATATATTGGACTAATGCAAAAAGGGGCTACTTCAGCCCCTTTTTTATACATATAAAATTTTCCTAGGTTAATCAAACTATATCGTGTACCATGATGAACTAGTTGGAGAAAAG
>JAAYHP010000318.1 GCA_012735355.1 Lysinibacillus sp.
ATATATCTTTATTATAATGGTAGAAAATTGCCAATCTCCGAGAACACTCTAACAACTTAAGTTGCATCAATCATCCAACTGTTTTCACTCTTATTCTTTTCTATACCCTTTTACTTACTAATTGTTCACAAATTATATCAATATATCATAAAATTGTAACAAATATCCAAGTTTTACAGATGCAATCAAATTTTTGATTAGTATAATTGAAAGTAAAGGACATTATTGTTTTTACCACCCAAAATCTAAAATTACATCCATCCATTATGGTCAATAATGAAGGGAGAAAAAATAATGAACATTATTCGTTCACAAAAGGGAAATACCTTTATCATAGCTATTATGGTGTTAGTAATTTCGATGGTTATCGGCTTAACTTTCATTAGCCTTTCTCTCAATGGAACGACTCGAAATGTCCATCGAGAAAAAATGAATCAAGCGACGGTGATGGCAGAAGATGGAATCAGCCATATTACATTACAAATTAACAAAGAATTAGAAGACGTGATTCAAGACGTAATCGTTGAAGCGGAAAATAAAGCTCAAAAGCTAAATTTCATGAAAGAAAAGGAGTTTAAAGAGTCCTTCATTAAAGAATTTGACAAGATTTTAGAGAAATATAGTTGTGACGGCGGAACTCACCTATCTTATGACAACAACGGTAAAAAATATGATGTTTGTTACGATAAAGAAAATCCGGACAACAAAATTATCGAAGGGACATATCGAATAGCCCACTTCAAAAGTATTGGTACAGCGGATAATGTAACAGAAACTTTAATTAGTGGCGTAAAACTTGGCGCGGTTTATTCAAATTATCCAAAAGTATTAAATTATGCTGTAAGTACGAACAATGGAGGAAACCTCTTGCTAAATGGTGGTATTACGATTAACGGTGATGTGAAAGCTGATGGAAATATCATCATTTCAGAACAAGCCTATCTACCAAGACTACAAATAAATAGACGATGGATTGATAGTACGTACCCTTCAATTAGTGGAGAAACGGTTTTCCCTTCTGAATCTAAAAATGCGAAACTATTTGTGAATCCATCGGACGGACGGTTATTCGCCATTAAATCGGAAGCGTTAAACAATTGGAAAGGCTGCAACAATAAAATTTTTGACCGGGTTGATTATGAAGATGTATACGAACACCCTTTCAATGAAATGACGGAAAGTAACTGCCTTTACGATATTAAATCGGTTAAAAATGTCACTTCCTATTTATTTAATAAAGATCATCCAGATATATTAGAAACAGGTAAAGTCGAACCTTTCGATGTTGAAAGTATGGTAAATATCGGAAAGAAATTGCTTGCAAAAGAAGTAATAAAAAATGATGGCTTTTATTCCCTTTACACCCGTGGTGACAAAGGAAAAACGCTCAATAAAAAAGGAGCAGCGATTGTCAACGAATCCTACTATGCAACAGAACCAAAATGGTTTAAGTTAGGAATTCAAACAATTGCACTAGATTTTGATCAACACCAAATTCACGGTGCAGAAGGACAAAATTATTTTAGAGTCACTGCCCCTTTGGGCAACAACAATTTTGTTGATAATTCCAAGTATACGTTAGATGGGAATTTCCATTTTTACGGCTCAAACGTAATCATAACTGGACTTCATTCAAGAAACACGTTTAAAGGCAACTATTATTTTTCAAATAAAATGCCTAATTTAAGTTTTGACTCAGAAGATGAAGAATTTAGCGAAGAAGAAACAAATGGAATTGCACGAGCTTCTATCCGCATAGAAGACGGAAAACATACATTTGACGGTAACTTTTATTTAGATAGCGGAAAGGTGTCTAAAAAAGCAATAAATATTAATCGAGGAGTACCTTGAGAAAATAGGCGTAAGCAGATACGATGTCCGCCCCGTAAAGGATAACC
>JAAYHP010000319.1 GCA_012735355.1 Lysinibacillus sp.
ATTTTAGATACAGTGACTGTTGATTTAAAAAATTCCGATTGTATATTCCGTGCTAACGGTTCCCAATTGAAATTTTCAGGATTTATGAAGGTTTATATTGAAGGAACAGACGACCAAACGGAAGAAACAACGAAATTACTTCCTGAAATGGAAGTGGGAGACAAAATCAAATCTATCGAAATTGAACCGAAGCAACATTTCACTCAACCGCCTCCGCGCTATACGGAAGCAAGACTTGTAAAGGAATTAGAAGAGTTGGGAATTGGTAGACCGTCCACATATGCGCCGACTCTGGATGTAATCCAACGACGGGGATATGTGCGATTGGACAGTAAACGGTTTGTACCAACGGAGCTAGGGGAGATTGTCCATTCGTTAATGGTTGAATTCTTCCCGGAAATTATCGATATCGAATTTACCGCGAAGATGGAAGAAGATTTGGACAAAATTGAAGAAGGAAGAACCGATTGGATTCAAATTATCGATAGCTTTTATAAAGATTTCGAAAAACATGTAAAACACGCTGATGAAGCGATGGAAAAAATTGAAATCAAAGATGAACCTGCAGGGGAAGATTGTGAAAATTGTGGAGCCCCAATGGTGTACAAGTTAGGTCGATATGGTAAATTTATGGCTTGTTCCAACTTCCCAGAATGTCGAAATACTAAAACGATTACAAAGCCAATTGGTGTAACATGTCCAAAATGTAAACAAGGGGACATTGTAGAACGTAAGAGTAAAACACGAAGAATTTTTTATGGTTGTGTAAATTACCCTGAATGTGATTTTGTTTCATGGGATAAGCCAATTAGTAGACCTTGTCCGAAATGTAGTTCATTATTAGTAGAGAAAAAAGTGAAAAAAGGAATTCAAATAAAATGTACGAGTTGTGATTATGAAGAACAACCTACACAATAATGTTAGAAAGATGGTAGAAAAATGACTGAAACTTTTGTAAATGTAATTGGAGCGGGTCTTGCAGGTAGTGAAGCTGCGTGGCAAATCGCAAGTCGCGGTGTGAAGGTAAAACTATACGAAATGCGTCCAATTAAACAAACACCAGCCCATCATACGGAAAAATTTGCGGAGCTTGTTTGTTCAAATTCTTTACGTGCTAACGCTCTTACGAACGCTGTCGGCGTCATTAAAGAAGAAATGCGACTATTGAATTCAATTATTATGAAGGCGGCAGATAATGCAAGTGTTCCTGCGGGTGGAGCACTTGCTGTTGATCGCCATGAGTTTAGCGGTTTTGTCACTGAACATGTAAAAAACCATCCATTAGTGGAGGTTATCCATGAAGAAGTAACAGAGATTCCGGAAGGCATTACGGTCATTGCTACAGGTCCATTGACTACTGAAGGTTTAGCAAAAAAAATTCAAGCATTAACGGGAGAAGAATATCTTTATTTTTATGATGCAGCTGCACCAATCATTGAAAAAGATAGCATCAATATGGATAAAGTATATTTAAAATCCCGCTACGATAAAGGTGAAGCAGCTTACTTGAATTGCCCGATGACGAAGGAAGAGTTTGAACGCTTTTATGAAGCGTTAATTAATGCAGAAGTAGTGGAATTTAAAGACTTTGAAAAGGAAATATATTTTGAAGGATGTATGCCAATTGAAGTGATGGCAAAGAGAGGACCAAAAACGTTGCTGTTCGGTCCGATGAAGCCGGTAGGACTAGAAGATCCGAAAACGGGTAAACGTCCTTATGCCGTCGTTCAACTTCGTCAAGACGATGCTGCTGGAACGCTTTACAATATCGTAGGTTTCCAAACCCATATGAAATGGGGTCCTCAAAAAGAAGTGATTCGCTTAATTCCTGGTTTAGAAAATGTTGAAATTGTTCGATATGGTGTAATGCATCGTAATACCTTCATTAACTCACCAAAAGTATTAAAGAAAACTTATCAATTACAAGCGAATCCGAACATATTCTTTGCCGGACAAATGACCGGTGTAGAAGGTTACGTTGAATCAGCTGGTAGCGGATTAATTGCTGGTATTAACGCAGCGAGACTCGCCCTTGGAAAAGAACCGCTAGAATTTCCACATGAGACGGCATTAGGAAGTATGGCCCGATATATTAATGAAGCAGATCCGAAAAACTTCCAACCAATGAATGTGAACTTTGGTATTTTCCCGGATTTAGGTGAAAAAATTAAGTCAAAACAAGAGAGAGCTTTAAAACATGCAGAACGGGCAATTGGAACAATTCGAAATTTTATGAATTCTCAGTCAATATAATTGATTTTAGCCTCTAAAAGTTGTTATAATTTTAGAGGCTATTATATTTGTATACAACTATATAAAGAGGAAATAAATTGTTATTTTATTAACAAAATGTGACGATTAACTGATTTTTAACAATCTTTACTTAGTTTTATGCTTGATATAATTATTGGTTAGGTATACAGTCTAAAATGGAAGTTTACGCTGTATGTGTACGAACGAAGAAAAAGTGATATTACTTTCATTGATTTCTTCAAAGGTAATCTAAATGAGGTGATTAATTGGGGATTGATCCGTCTAAAGCGCTTAATGAGTTTCTTCGTACAATTCAATTAGAAAAAAACTTCTCGGCTCATACCGTCAAAGGATATGAACAAGACATCACCCAATTTCTTGCATTTTTAAATGTAGAGGGAATAAATGATTTACGTGATGTGGAATATTTACACGCAAGGCTTTATGTTACAAATCTATATAACGAAAAAATGTCCCGAGCCACTATTTCTAGAAAAATATCTTCCATCCGCACTTTTTTCCGTTTCTTAAATAAAGAATTTGGACTAGATGATTCATCTTTTTTATCTTTATACCATCCGAAGAAAGAAAAGCGTTTACCGAATTTCTTTTATGAAGATGAACTATCACGACTTTTTGAAGCCAATCAAGGAGATGACATGAAATCAGTCCGCAACATGGCTCTTCTTGAATTGCTATATGCCACTGGTATTCGTGTAAGCGAATGCACATCCATCGAGTTAAACGATATTGATTTCCACTTTTCTATTCTTCGTGTTATGGGGAAAGGAAGAAAGGAAAGAATCGTCCCTTTCGGTCAGTATGCCCACGATGCGTTATTGAAATATATTAATGAAGCGAGACCGCTTTTAATGAAAAATGAAAAGCATAACCGTTTATTCGTAAATATGCGCGGTGGTGAACTTACTGAACGAGGAGTGCGTTATATATTAAATGAAATGATTGATAATGCTTGTTTGCATACGAAGATTTATCCCCATATGCTAAGACATACATTTGCCACTCATTTATTGAATAATGGGGCTGATTTAAGAACGGTGCAAGAATTATTAGGACATGCGAATTTATCGGCGACACAAGTATATACCCATGTAACGAAAGATCACTTGAGGAGTACTTATATGAAGACACATCCAAGAGCATAATAGAAGGGAGGAATAAAATTGAAAATGCATGCGACAACGATATTTGCCATTCATCATAATGGTGGATGTGCAATGGCGGGCGATGGGCAAGTCACGCTTGGAAATGCCGTGGTCATGAAACATACAGCGAGAAAAGTTAGAAAGTTATTTAACGGACGAGTTTTAGCGGGATTTGCAGGTTCAGTTGCCGACGCATTTACCCTTTTTGAAATGTTTGAATCAAAACTCAACGAATATAACGGTAATTTGCAACGATCTGCTGTTGAAGTAGCAAAACAGTGGCGTGGCGACAAAATGTTGCGACAATTAGAGGCGTTGCTTCTTGTAATGGACAAAAATACGTTGCTTCTTATTTCAGGAACAGGTGAAGTCATCGAGCCGGATGATGGGATTCTTGCAATCGGCTCAGGAGGAAATTATGCCTTAGCTGCAGGGAGAGCTTTAAAGCAACATGCTGGTGAATCTATGACCGCGAAAGAAATCGCAAAAGCAGCTTTAACGATTGCTGCTGATATTTGCGTTTATACAAACCATAATATTATTGTGGAGGCACTGGACGAATGATGACACTTACGCCAAGACAAATTACGGAACATTTAAACCGCTATATCGTTGGGCAATATGATGCGAAAAGAGCGGTTGCTATTGCGCTGAGAAACCGTTATCGCCGTTCGTTACTTAGCGAAGAAATGAAAAATGAAGTTATACCAAAAAATATA
>JAAYHP010000320.1 GCA_012735355.1 Lysinibacillus sp.
GAATTAATGATAATAAATGGAAAAATGGGAATTTGAGTTCGCTCAAATTCCCATTTTTCATTCTATTGAAGCTGTTATGTCACAGCCTCTGTTTTTTTATTTTAAATGAATTAACTGATTTAGAAATTATACATTTAACTAGTAAAATATAATATTTATAAAAATGAGGAAGTAATTTAATTTTAATTTTTAGAATGGTAAAAAACTAAAGCAATAAAATATAATGAATATTTATTAAGTTTTTGAATAAAAATCAGATTGACAAATCTATAAATCTAGTGTTAGTATTTACAAAAATATCAAAAAATTCAAATAGTTTAATTTCGAAAAATAGTTCCATTTTAAAATTATTATCCCGATATAATTATTTCTTATAAATTTAATATTAATAGATCATAAATTATTTTGTGAATTATATCTAACTTTCTGATCACTCATTATTTTATAAATTCTTTATTTATAAAATAATAAGGGATAAACAAGTCAGAAAGAGAGGAGGAGGTAAGATGAGCAATCAAAATGATATTTCCGTTGTAAGTTTGAACAATGAAGCTATTTTAATGAACAAATTGACAGAGCCAGAGACGATTGCACAATTGATCAGCTTGCTTGATAAGCTGGAACAATTCAATGTATTGCTTGGCTCTATTGAGCATTTACTTACTCGTAGTCCTGAAATGGCCGACTCATTGAATAGACTGGTTGTATCAATGAGAGAAGAATTACCAAACACTAGCTTCATTAAAGATTTACAGAATAGCTTAGAAACTTTAAAGCGATTACAGGAATTTTTCAACACAGAAGAATTTAAGCAATTAGAAGAAAATTTACTAAACGAAAAAACAGTTAAACTATTAAGCAGTGTATCGCGCTCTATTACAGCGGCTTCTTCCGAGGCGGAATATGCAAGTTCAGGACGCATAGGTATCTTTACTTTAATGCGAGAAGTATCTAGTCCTGAAATACAGCCTGCTATTCAATTTATGTTAAATTTCGCGAAGATTCTGTCAAAGGAGCTTAAAAATGCATGAATTATCTATTGCATACAGTCTAGTTCAATTAGCGATAGAAACTGCAAAACAAAATGATTTGAAAAAAGTCGATGCATTGCACGTAAAATTAGGAGTATTTTCTGGTGTAGTAAAGGAAGCGCTCGAGTTTTCTTTTGACATTGCAACAGAAGGAACGGGTATCGAAGGAGCTCGATTAATAATCGATGAAATCCCATTAAAAATTTATTGCTCACAATGTGAAAGTGAGTATGTATTACCAAAACCAATTCCAATGAAATGCCCTGAATGCAATATAAGTACTGGCGAAATTTTAGAAGGAAAAGAAATAGAATTATATTCACTAGTAGGTGGGGGTTAATATTGAGCCAAGCAATTGAACAACCTCGTATTGTTAAAATACGAGAAAATGTATTGAAAAAAAATGATGTTTTAGCTAGACAACTAAGAAAACGTTTCCAAGAAGAAAAGGTTTATGTCGTGAATATTGTTTCTAGTCCAGGCTCAGGAAAAACAACTTTACTAACTGAAGTATTAACACGACTTAGTAAAAATTTTAAAGTAGCAGCTTTAGTAGGGGATTTAGCAACAGAAAATGATGCACAGAGATTACAACAAAGTGGCGCAAAGGTCCACCAAATTACAACGGGAACGGTATGTCATCTGGAAGCACAAATGATTGAAGATTCCATTAAACATTGGAATCTATTAGATATTGACTTTTTATTCATAGAAAATGTCGGAAACTTAGTCTGCCCTTCCAGTTATGACTTAGGTGAAAACGTACGAGTAGTGCTTTTTTCAACGACGGAAGGTGAAGATAAGCCAGAAAAATATCCTACGATTGTAAATAGCGCGGATATTGCGATCGTTACAAAAATGGATTTAGCGGAAGTTGTTGATTTTAATAAAGAAGCATTTTATCAAGCGATTTATCAATCTAGGCCAAATATGAAAGTTTTCGAAGTATCCGCAAAAAAGAATATTTGAATTGATGAATGGATCAATTATTTAATTGAGGAAAGAATGCAAGCCTTTAATTAATTTCCATTGTGA
>JAAYHP010000321.1 GCA_012735355.1 Lysinibacillus sp.
TGGAGTCGCCCCGTCACTCCAATCAATTTTCGTTGCATATCATTTTTTTACTATGCTTCTTCACTGATTCTTAATTAAATTAGCTATATGTCCCAACCTCTTTTTTTTACGCTAATCTTTCCCTCAGCTTCTGATTGTTCTAATTTATTTAATAAAGCACCGATGGCACCGGAAAATCCGCAATTATTTAAGAAAATGGGTGTATGTTTTTTCAAAATTGTATAATTCGCAATAACTTCTTTTAAATGGTCATTATTTGTCAAAGTCGAGCCAATATAAATAATCGTTTCCGAATTATTAGCATCCGCATATTGAATGCTTAACGTCGTGATTACTTCTCCTACTAATGCTTGGATCGTAGCAAGTAAATCAGGTACAGGATACGTATTGTTGTTTAAAATGTTTACTTTCCCAAAATTACTTGCAGTTAAATGTCCTTCAATGGGAGGTTCCATTCCTTCAAAAATATCTTTTACAAATAAATCGATATAGTCTCTTTTCCCATGTTTAGCAATCGTAGTAATTTCTTCAAAGTCAGAAAGCCCAGTAATCAATGTAGAAAGTCCAGTCAAAGTGCCACCGCCAATGCCTGTTCCACCTACTCGAACTTGTTTATCCTCTTCCATATAGTGGATGCTTGTGCCAGTTCCTATATTCGTAATGATGCTTTTCTTTATATCATGACCTTCTTTTTTTAATAAATGTTTTACACCTTTTACAGTAGCTTCAAATTCTACTATATAATGGATAGACTTTAATGATTCTAACACCGCTAGCAACTGTTCTGTTCTTCCACCGGTAATGCCAATTTCATCGATTTCAGGATGTGCTTCAATCCAATCTCTGACTAATGAAAAGTCTTTCGAGGGAAAGGCTTTAAATTGGAATTCATTATGGTCATCCAAATAAGCTACTTTCGTTAAGGTTCCTCCTGCATCTATTCCGATCACCTTTTGCATAAGCGTGCTCCTTTATTATTTCCTTTCTACACTTTAACTGGATAGAAATATTATTGCAACATTTTTTTATAACTTTTATAGAAAAAAAGGAAATATTATACTAATAATTAATCTTATTAAATTTTTACTTCGACTTCTGTAAACAAATTTCTCTTTTTAAATTCTTCAATCAGTTTATTCTTGTATTGATATAACAATTTATATAGTCTTTGTTCATATGTATGTAATGATTGACCATTAATAGTAAAACGATTCAGCGCTTCTGCATCCAAAAGCAAGTTTTGTAAAGTCATTACCTCAGTTTTCGGGAGTGTACAATGATGAAGTCGATTCATTCGAGAAAGTTGTTTTAAACCTGAACGGGTTATAAGAACTTTATTAGATATATCTTGTGCCACTTCATGTAAAAAATGTGCGATTTCTTCATTCGGAACGATTTCATTATATTCCGTCTTCAATAATGTGCCGTCTTCTTGCACTTCTTCTTTTTCCCTTTTTATACAAGTTAACGTTTTTTGAATCGATTCAATCGAATGGATATTCATTTTTGTCGGGTAAATTTCACCAGTGATATAGGTTAACAGCACTTCAATTTCTTCGTCACCTTGTCTATTTTCACTGAGCAGTAGTGCAAATTGATTCGTTTTTTGTTTTTCAATCATCCGAAGCCCATTGGACTCTTCGAATATTTGGTAGAGTGTGATTGCGTCGTGTAAAGCTCGATGTTGCTGTTCTGTCGTTACATTAAATTGTTCCATCAATTGACTTAAACTTGGTTGGGTTTTCAATTGATGTTCAATCATATATTTTTGTTGAAAGTCGATTATGGGATATAGAAAACTTCTATTCATATAGATACGAGACAGTTCTTCTTCCAACACTTTGCGATCAAATTCGCCGAAAGTGACGAAAATTGTATCACCTTTACTCCAATCAATAAAATCTTTCATCACATGCTTAAAAGATGGAGCAGTGAGTAAATCTTCCGTTTGAATACCAGTTAAATTTTGTATTCTTTTACTTAATTTTTTTAATTTATATGGTTGGATTAATTGTGAAAAAGTTTCCACTTCACCATTTGGCAACCATTTGACAGCACCGATTTCAATGATATGCTGTCTTACGCGCACTAGCGCTGCCTCAATGTCTAAATAAATGTACGTTTCTTTTCGCACGAACGAATTCACCTTTTTACTATCAAACTATCAAGTTTTATTGTAACGAAAATACGCAATAAAGACACGCAAAATTAAAAAAAAGTGTTTTTCCAAAGTTTGTTACAATTGTTTATGCCGATAAAAGCACATTTTTTATTTGGAATAGTAGAATTCTGTTAGTTTTATTTTTCATTTTGGTTAAATTAATGTAGGATAAATATGAGGTAGAAAGAACGGAGGATTAATTTTAATGGATATGAAAGAACTCCAAAAAGATGCAATGCGAGTTTTAAAAGAGTCAAGTCGTACCTTTTATATACCGATTACGTTTTTAAAGAAAGATTTAAAAATTGCAGTTGCGAATGCATATTTAATTATGCGTGCATTAGATGAAATAGAAGATAATGAGCATGTAGAAGTAACAAATGAAGTGAAACATTCAATTTTAATGGAAGTAAGTGAATTATTAAAAGAAGAGATTTTCAATAATGAGAAGTATTTAGATTTGTTAGAACCTTATAAGCAATTTATGCCGGAAGTAACGATGCGCATGAACGATTGGATACGTTTAGTTCCAGATGGTGCGAAGAAAATTGTCTATGACGCAGCTAGCGAAATGGCCTTTGGTATGGCGAAATGGGCGAAAGCAAATTGGCAAGTGCATACGAAGGAAGATTTAGATGAATATACATATTATGTGGCTGGTCTTGTCGGCGTTATGCTTTCAGACCTGTGGGAGTGGGATTCTGGTGTAAAAACGGATCGGGATTTGGCGATTGGTTATGGCCGAGGTTTACAAGCCGTGAATATTCTAAGAAATCGCGACGAAGATCTACAAACTCGCGGTGTGAGCTTCATCCCAGATGGTTGGACTCGAGAGGATTTGTTTAACTATACGGAAGCAAATTTAGAAAAAGCTTATAAGTATATGGAAGATATTAACAAGCGTTCGATTTTATTGTTCTGCCGTTTGCCATTGGAATTAGCCCACCGGACGTTAAAAGCGTTAAAAGATGGCAGAGAAAAAATGACACGTGCTGAAGTGGAAGAAACGGTTCGGGAGATTCAGGAAAGTTAATGCTATAAGGGACCCTTAGCAATTGGGGTCCCTTTTTAATTGGAATTAGCAGTTTTTGTTGGAAAATCTATTGAGGTGCAATTGATCGATGGGATTTGTGAACTTTTCGATGGGTCTTCGAAATATCGATGGACTTTGTGACGATTTCGATGACTTTTGTGGCAATTTCGATGAACTTTGTAACGATATAGTCTTCTGCTGTTGTTATAACCATAAATCGTGGAAACAACGCTTCCCTTTTGACAATATAGTCAACTTCTCTCTCCACCAATTACCAAACTACTCTCTCTTTAAATACACCTCCCTCTGTTCTTGAGGCACCAAATTTCCTCCAGTTGACCAAAGGATGTGTGTAGCATTTTCCATCTTGCTCAGTAAATCATATTTTTCCAAATACTCTTGCCCTTCCTTCAACAACTGGATTGGGCCAAACACACCAGCATGAGCGGAAGGTTCCATAAAAATACTTTCAGAACGAACCAATTCCTTTAAACTATTAAATAAAAAATCATCTTCTACTGTGTAACAA
>JAAYHP010000322.1 GCA_012735355.1 Lysinibacillus sp.
CCCTTTCTATAAAATCGCAAAAAAGTATCTCCATTTTATGTGATGGAAGATACTTTTTACGTTCCTTCAATTAACGTTTATTGGTTATCTAAATAAATATACCATATCTTTTGGAATAATTGGGTCAGAATCGGGGTATGCTCAAGCATGATACCCGCAATAATCGAACTTCCCAATAAAGATTGTATCGACTCGATCGGTAATAAAGCAAATACATACAATAAAATAAATACAATAAAATAAAACTCTACGAAACAAAGAAAAGCACCAAGAATGCGATTAAAAGATTTTAATACTGGTAAAAATGTTAAAAAGTCAAAGATTGACGCAATAATTTGCATCGCCAATTTCACCGCAAAGAAAATAGCAGCAAAGGCGATAATTCGATAAAATGTTTTATCCACATCCAACGAATCAAGGACTAAAGCAAAGGAGGAATCCGGTTGTAATCCCGGATAAGGAACCCATAAAACAAACTTTTCAGCTAGCGGTTTATAGTAAATATAAGCAACGATCAACGCTATAAAAAAACCGATTAAATTGATAGCCTGCATAATGAAGCCGCGTTTCATTCCAATTAGCAAACTAGCAGCAAAAATAATCAATAATATAAGATCTAACACTAACATGTAGTTCAACCCTTCAATTTTTTCAATTCTTCTTCTAGTCGCTCAACTTCTTCTTTTAATTTCAAAAACTCATGGACGCTGTTTACTGCCGTTAATACTGCTAATTGAGTCGTATCAAGGGATTGGTTATGTAATTTTATTTCTCGCATTTTATCATCAACAATTGAAGCGACTAATCGCAAATGACCAGTGGATTCAGTCCCTACTAGTTTATAAGTTTGACCATATATTTCCACTTCTATTCTATTTTTTTCTTGCTCAGCCAAGGTAATACCTCCTAGAACGCTCACTGTTTCGTCCAACTTCAAAAGAGCTTTCTATGTATTAGAATAAATTTGCAGAATTCAATAAACATATCATAACATCTTTAATTGATGTCATACAACAAGGACTTCCATATAGACTTATTGAAATAAAGAATAATTCTCTTCTCATCTATTATTTGTTAAAATCTACATAATAAATTTTCACATACGAAAGGAAAGTATCATGACAAATATTGTCTTACAATTATCTCCTGAACAATGTAAGGAAGTTGAAAGGTTTTACGCCGAGGCGAAAGTTATTCGCAACGCTCCAGGGGTTGTGTTTGCTGCTAAACTATCGGATACAGCAATAACCGTTTATAAATCTGGGAAAGTGATGTTTCAAGGAGCTGGTGCCGACCGAGAAGCTAGTCGCTTTGGTGGAATTGTACCTTCCGTTAGTGCAGATAAGAAAAACATCGGCGCAAAAGGAGATTTACTTCCGGAAAACTTTTCAACTATGTCCGTGATTGGTTCCGATGAAACAGGTACCGGCGATTATTTTGGACCAGTGACAGTTGCAGCTGTCTATGTGCCGAAAGAAAAAATTGCACTCGTCACTGAATTATGAGTAAAAGACTCGAAGCAAATCAACGATACAATCATTCGAGAAATTGCACCTAACATTATTCATTGTTGTACCCATAGCATTTTAACGTTACGCAACGAAAAATATAATAACTTGCAAAGCCGTGGCTTTTCTCAAGGAAAAATAAAAGCATTACTCCATAATCAAGCATTAAAACATGTGCTTCAAAAAATTTCCCCGGAAAAGCCAGATTATATTTTAATTGACCAATTTGCAGAACGAAACACGTACTATAACTAAATTAAAGATGAAAAAGAAATTATTCGGGAGAATGTGCTCTTTTCGACAAAAGCGGAGCAGCTACACACCTCTGTTGCAGCTGCGTCTATATTAGCCCGTTATGCTTTTTTAATTGAAATGGATCGCCTTTCATCTATCGTTGGTATGCCTCTTCAAAAGGGAGCGAGCCACTTAGTTGATGAAATGGCTGCAAAAATTTGGTTTAAGCACGGTGAAGAAACTCTCCGTTCAATTAGTAAATGGCATTTTTCCAACACGGAAAAGGCACGCGCTATGATGAACAAAATTAGCAAATAGGAATGCCCTCGAGACTTCACTCGAGGGGTGCCTCCCCAATTCGGATAATAAATCAGTCCCCGCTATCAGCAACCTTGTATCCTTAGCACCCACAAATCCCTTTTATGTACAATCAATTCAATATGTTTAAAATTTTATCCATCACTTCTGAATTATTCACAACGACGACGTGCAATTTCTTTCGTGTTCTACTTATGTTTTGGTATAGCATTTTCGTCGGTTGATAAATAGATCTTTCCAGTTTCAATCTCGTAGATAACTTGTTATTCGGCTTATAGTAAAAATACTTATCAATCACCGCAACGACATAATCAAATTCTTGCCCGATAATATCCTCCGTCGTTGCTGCTGTTGGAATCATATGATCATTATCCGGATGATCAATATACCTAGACG
>JAAYHP010000323.1 GCA_012735355.1 Lysinibacillus sp.
GGATTATGCTGCAGCACAAGTTATCATCATGAATTCATAAATTTTATAAATAATTTGTGTTGTTGTCCAAAAGTGATAGCATAAAACTCTACTTTCCCTCATATATTTGTCCTACCGAGTTAGAGTAGAAAGGATGGAGTTTTGAGACATAAAGTAACGATTTTTATCATCATGTTGTTAAGTGTAATTGTGCTCAGTGCTTGTGGTAAAGATTCCCAAGAAGAGGTTCTTCAAAAGTTGCACGAAAAATGGGCTGAAGGAAAAGGATATGAACTTGACGCTACGATGGAAATCAGAACTGGCAATGAACCAAGAGTGTATGATGTGAACGTATGGCATACGGAACCGGATTTTTACCGAGTAAAAGTTTCCCAGCAAAACGATGATGTTACGCAAATGATTATTCGCAATAAGGAAGGGGTATTTGTTGTCACACCTTCTTTGAAAAAAACGTACAAGTTCCAAAGTGAATGGCCAAAACAAAATAGCCAACCTTATTTAATTGGAGCGTTAGCCGAAGATTTGTTGGCAGATGAAAATGCGTTAATGGAAGAAACAGAAGATAGTTACATCTTTACAGCTGAAACTAGAAATAATCATAAGAGCATCATGCCAACGCAAAAAATTACAGTCGACAAAAAAACTCTTCTACCTAAATCTGTTTCCATTTTAGATGAAGCAGAAGAAGAGCAAATGCTGATCACATTTAAAAAGATTGATTTAGGCGTGCAACATAAAGAAAGTGAATATGCGGTAGAACAATTTACGGAGGATAAAAAGCCGAACGTTGCTACTGAAAAAGAGCAAGAAAGCACTGAATTCCAAACTCACTATCCAGTGTTAGCTTGGGGTAACACGTCTTTAGTGGACGAACGCAGAATTGAAAACGATGGTGTAGAACGAGTGATTTTAACTTTTGATGGGGAAAAATCTTTCACATTAGTACAAGAACCTATCGAATTAGGCGAATCTGCAACAATTCCTGTATTCCAACCAGGAGATCCAGCTGATTTAGGATTTACAATCGGTGCTATTACCGATAATTCAATAAGCTGGGAAAAAGACGGCATTTCCTTCTTTATTGCTTCTAAAAACTTAACGAAAGAAGAAATGATTGAAGTCGCTGCTTCTGTCACTGCCGGTGGTGTAAAGTAATATCTTTGCTTTGTTGGACGGACAGTTTTAAAATACAAATAAATAAAAATTGAAAATGAAGTTTTAAATTCTATAAAAGAGGGTATATTTATCATGCGTAACAATAAGCACTTCCGTCCAACAAAAGCAATTATTGATTTAAATGCAATTAAACATAACGTATGTCAGTTAAAAAAACATATTCTACCGAATGTTCAAATCATAGCTGTTGTAAAAGCAAATGCTTACGGTCATGGAGACGTTGAAGTAGCGAAAGCTGCTTTGGATGCAGGGGCAAGTATGCTTGCAGTTGCTACCCCTGAAGAAGCTCTCCATATCCGTACGTATTTTCCAACAACCGAAATATTAGTATTAGGGTATTCACCTGTATCCTTTGCTACTTGTGCAGCGAAGGAAAACATTATATTAACTGTCTATTCAAAAGAATGGGTTGAGCAAGTGAAAAAACATGCACTTGATAAGCCATTGAAATTACATATAAAAGTGGATTCTGGTATGAATCGAATAGGTGTAACAAATGTAGAAGAATTCCTTGCTCTTTATGAAAGCATTAGTACATCTGAAAAGTTAATTGTCGATGGAATTTTTACACATTTTGCAACGGCCGATGAAGAGGATGAATATTATTTTCAAAATCAAGTGAATCGATTCGAAAAGTTTATGCAAGTTGTACCGAAAAAACCAAGGATTGTACATGTTGCCAATACCGCAACAAGCTTAATTAAAGATCCACGTCTACAATATGATGCGGTTCGCTTTGGTATTTCAATGTACGGATTAGCCCCTTCAGAGTTTGTTAAATCGAATCTACCCTTTCCATTAAAACCAGCCTTTTCACTAGTAACCGAATTAGTTGCAATCAAAAAAATCTACCCAGGGGAATCCGTTGGTTACGGTGCGACCTTTACAGTTGAAGAACCGACATATATAGGGACATTACCTATTGGGTATGCGGATGGATTAATACGTAAATATAGCGGGCAAGATGTATTGATTGATGGACAACGAGTACCGATTGTCGGACGAATTTGCATGGATCAATGTATGATTGCATTACCAACTGAATATAATTTAGGTGAAAATGTAGTTTTAATTGGTAAACAAAAAAATGAAGAAATAACAATCGATGAATGGGCTAAGAAAATAGATTCAATTAATTATGAAGTTCCTTGTATCATCACTTCCAGAGTTCCAAGATTTTACTACAAAAATGAATAAAATACGACAAAATCCTCAACAAAAACTAGTATAACAGCAGATTTTGTAACATCTTGTCTTTTCAACTCAAAATACAGATGATAGAATTAAGATTAAGTATTGAGAGAAAAGGTTCGGTTTTTGTGGAGGTGCTTGTTGTGTACGCAAATAAAGTGAATGATACGAAGGAAGTAAAGGTAACTTATCTTCAAGAATTGTTTACTAAATCATATGATATTGAAATTATTAACTTTAATAAGGAAGCATTAGCTTCTGCTTCGAAACGTAGGGAAGCTGCAAGCAAGCAACCAAATCAAATACGGGAAGCTTTAAAAAAAGGCTATGTAGAGATGGGTCAATTAAATTTAACTATATGCAAAGAATGTCTACATGCCGAGTATGAGGCACAACATACATTGGAGCATCTCGTAAGCGGGGGATGACATTATTGATTGTGAAACGAGGGGACGTTTTCTTTGCAGACTTGTCACCTGTTGTAGGATCTGAACAAGGAGGTACAAGGCCTGTATTAATTATCCTAAATGATATAGGGAATCGATTTAGTCCTACTGTAATTATTGCTGCAATTACCGCGCAAATACAAAAAGCAAAATTGCCGACTCATGTCGAAATTGATGCAAAAAAGTATGGTTTCGAACGAGATTCGGTAATTTTGCTAGAACAATTGCGCACGATAGATAAATCTAGATTAACTGATCGCATAACTCATTTAGATGATGAATTAATGGAAAAAGTTGATATAGCATTGGAAATAAGTTTAGGATTAATTAAATTTTAATACATAAAAACTTTAGCTGGTAAGTATGTAATACTATACCAGCTTTTTTATTTTATAAAAGAGGAAAATGTTTGAGCAGTTTAGAATTAAGTAGATTAGTGAAAAAATTTTTGGGATGGGATGTTGACTTAAAATGTTATTGGATTTTTTGTAATTGATGCAATGACAATTAATAAGTTATAGTATATTCAAGCACCATTATTCCTAATTTCCAAATTTACAAATTAATAGAATAAAGACCTATTATTAGGTGAAATAATTGGGGGTGTTATACAATGCGAAATCACCCGACAGTAAAAATAGTCACGGAACTAGATATAGTTGCTGCTCGACAATTGTGCCGTAATGTAGCTAAGGAAGTTGGTTTCGGAGTAGTGGATCAAGCAAGGATTGCCACTGCTACAAGCGAATTAGCAAAAAATATATTTCTGTATGCTACCACGGGAGAAATCCTTGTGGAGAAAATTGAAAATGAAGATAAAAAAGGAATTGCAATAATCGCCATTGATTATGGGCCTGGTATTGAAAATCCCCATAAATTATTGGAAGAAGGCTATCCAAATAAATGTGGTGAAAGTGAAGGGCTTTTAGGTGTAAAAAGATTGATGGATTCTATCCAAATTCATTCTGAACTCGGTAAAGGAACCGTTATTAGAATTGAAAAGTGGGTGAAATAGGGAGTGTATTCTTCTTGAAAGAATTAAAAGTTCAGTATGAAAAAGTGTTGTTACAATATTTATTGAATCAAAATGAAAGCAATTTGTATATTGGTCAAAATCTAGTGAGACAATTAATGAAGAACAATGTTTCTCCGGAAGATTTAGTTAGCATTCATAAGCAATCATTGGAAAATATCCTTCCTGATTTACCTGAAACAGTTTCTATTTCCTTTGATTTTTTAATCGAAGTGATGATTCACTTCGGTTTAAAAATAAAGGAACATCAAAGTTTGATAATGAGGCAAGAAGAGATGCGCATTGAAATGGAAATTGCATCAAAAATTCAAAACCTATTACTAGAAACTAAAATTCCTAAACCATCAGGATTAGATATTGGAATGGTATCCGTTCCTGTTCGTAAAATGAATGGTGATTATGTACATTTCATGCATGATGATGGGAATTTTTTTAGCGTAGCTGTTACAGATGTAGTTGGAAAGGGCGTACCCGCAGCACTATGTATGTCGATGGTGAAATATGGACTAGATACATTAGAATATGCCAATAATAATCCATCGTATGTGCTGGAAGTATTAAATAGAATTATAGAAAAAAGCGTTGATGATAGCATGTTTGTATCCATGTTTTATGGCCGATATGATTTGGAAAATGATATATTCACTTTTGGCTCAGCAGGGCATGAGCCAGCTTTTTTCTTTAATTCAGCGGAACAAACATTTATAGACTTAGACTCAAAAGGATTGTTATTAGGTGTATTACCGGAAATGAAATATTCACAAAATGACATTCATCTATCAGAAAATGATTTTATCATTTTAATCACAGATGGCGTTACAGAATTCAAAAAAATGGCCAACTTTAATTCTCGTTCGTATATTAAAGAATTAGCAAAATCGATAAGACATTTGAGCGCACAAGAAATGTGCAATAAAATTTTTGAAGATTTGAATAATTTGCAAGATTTTAGCTTGGAAGATGACTTCACAGTAGTTATAATAAAAAAATATTGATAAGTAATATAAATATTTTAGGTTTAAAAAATCGTTTTCTGGGGAAAGGAAGTGTAGTCTTTATGGAGGTGTCCAGGATGAATGTCAATGTACAATTTAGGGAAGAAGAAAATATATTGTATGGAATGATAGAAGGAGAAATTGACACTTTTACTGCTCCAGCTTTAAGAGAAGAATTAGAGGCGATTACTATTAAAGAAAAAGCAACGGTTGAATTAGATTTATCGAAAGTAACTTTTATGGATAGCACTGGACTAGGAGTGATCATTGCTTTTTACAAAAAAGTTTTAAGAGAAAATGCGAACCTAAAATTAGTTCATTTATCAGCCCGTTTAACTAGACTGTTCGAAATTACTGGGTTAAGTGAACTGATGGATATCGAATCTACTAAAAAGGTGGAGCCTGCGAATGAGTGCATTTGATTATGTTGAAATTCGAGTTCCTGCAAAACCGCAATATGTAAGTGTTATTCGTTTAACAGTTTCTGGTCTAGCTACTCGATTAGGTTTTTTATACGATGAAATAGAAGATATGAAAATTGCTGTAAGTGAAGCTGTAACATATGTAGTTCAGCATGCTTATAACAGCGTAGACGAGGGAGAAATTGTCATAGGTTGCGCATTATATGCAAATAAAATAGAAATTATGGTGGCCGATTATGGAGATGGATTTAATTTTGAAGAAATCAAATCAAAAATAGGACCATATCGAGAAGATGATAACATTAGCAGTTTACGTGAAGGTGGACTGGGTCTTTATTTGATGGAAACTTTAATGGACGAGGTGAAAGTGAACAACGAGGGCGGAGTTACTGTTTTCATGACGAAACATGTCGCAAGAGAGCAGGTGAAAAAAAATGTCCACAAAATCCCAATCACCTAAAACTGATGAAGAGATCATCAACTTAATTCTCCAATATCAAGTAACGGAAGAAGAGGAACTATTAACAAGCATCGTATTGTTTTATGAAAAACTTGTTGAATCGATTGCGAAAAAATATTCTTACGGAAAAACTTTTTATGATGATGTGTTTCAAGTTGGGATGTTAGGATTACTAGGAGCAATTAAGCGATTTGACCCCTCTCTTGGAAAAAAATTCGAAGCCTTTGCGATACCAACAATCATTGGAGAAATAAAACGATTTTTAAGAGATAAAACTTGGGATGTACATGTACCTCGAAGAATTAAAGAGCTTGGTCCAAAAATTAAATCTGCTGTGGAACACTTAACTATTAAATTGCAACACTCTCCTACGATACCTGAAATAGCTGAATTTTTAGAAGTCGGAGTGGAAGAAGTTCTTGAAGCAATGGAGATCGGAAAAAACTATCAAGCACTATCGATTGACCATTCCGTTGAATCGGATGCGGATGGAAGCAAAGTAACGCTGCTTGATATGATTGGTCAAGAAGACGAACAATTCGAACTAACAAATAAAAGAATCGTCGTTTCTGAAGCGATGAGTATTTTATCGGAACGGGAAAGACAAATTATTCAGCTTACATTTTTAGAACAGTTAAGCCAAAAGGAAGCTGGAGAAAAGTTAGGAATTTCCCAAATGCATGTCTCGCGTATTCAACGAAAAGCAATTGAGAAACTGAAAAGTGTCATTGCGATAAACAGCAGTGTTTCTATTTAACTACAAAAAGAATAATTGAAATTGGACAGGCCTACTCCTACATTTCGAGTGGGCTCAATTTTTTTATTGAACTCATTTATATAGAGACTGTAGAATCTATTGTGTTTTATGATACATAAAGTAAATGATAAAATAATTGTTGGTCAATTGAGTTTGAAAAAATTGGTTATAATAGTCTCTAGAATAACTGGAAAGGCAGTGGAATCATGGACGAAAAACAAATGTTACAACTTATTGCTCAAGATACAAAGGTAAAACCGTATCAAGTAGAAGCAGTGATTAAATTGTTAGAGGATGGAAATACAGTACCATTTATCGCTAGATATCGAAAAGAATTAACTGGTTCCCTCGACGAAGTTCAAATTAAAGCAATCGAAGAACGTTATCATTATATTCAGCAATTGGAGCAACGAAAAGAAGAAGTAATAAGACTGATTGATGAACAAGGAAAATTAACGGAAGAATTAGCAACTGAAATCAAAAGAGCTACGATTTTACAGCGGGTAGAAGATTTATATCGACCATATAAACAAAAACGTAGAACGAAAGCAACCATTGCAAAAGAACGAGGACTAGAGCCTTTAGCAGATGAACTGATGAAATTTGGAAGTGCGTCGTTGGAAGAGTTAGCAAGTCAGTTTATCGATGAAGAGAAACAAGTATTAACGGCGGATGATGCGATTAATGGCGCAAAAGATATTTTAGCAGAACGGTTCTCAGACGATGCAAAAGTTCGGGATTACTTAAGAAAACTTTCCTGGCGAGAAGGCATTATTGTAACTTCAGTAAAAGATGCTGAAAAAGATGAAAAGAAAGTGTTTGAAATGTATTACGAGTATGAAGAACCAGTGAAGTATATCGTGCCCCATCGAACACTTGCTATTAATCGGGGTGAAAAAGAAGAAGTTTTAAAGGTAAACATCCACGTGCCATTAGAGAAGGCGTTACAAATCATGGAGAAGGAATGGATTCCGAATAAATCGAATTCACCATCAGTTACACCGGTAAAAGAAGCGATTGAAGATGGATATAAGCGACTTATTCAACCTTCCATTGAGCGGGAAATTCGAAATGAATTAACAGAAAAAGCAGAAGCACAAGCAATCCATATCTTCTCTGAAAACTTAAGAAGTTTGCTTTTACAACCGCCAATTCGAGGTAAAATGGTACTTGGTGTTGACCCAGCTTTTCGCACAGGTTGTAAATTAGCTGTAGTTGATGAAACGGGAAAAATGCTTGAAGTATCGGCAATTTATCCTCATCCACCGAAACCGCAAGTGGAAGAGTCAAAAAAGATTATAAAAGGATTATTAGAAAAGTATCCAATTAGTATTATAGCTATAGGCAACGGTACAGCTTCTAGAGAAACAGAGCAGTTTATTGCGGATGTTTTAAAGGAAGTGGAGAGAGAAGTTTCTTATGTAATTGTAAATGAAGCGGGAGCGTCGGTATATTCCGCATCGGAAATTGCCCGTGAAGAATTTCCTAACCTACAAGTGGAACAACGTAGTGCCGTTTCTATCGCAAGACGTCTTCAAGACCCGCTATCAGAGCTTGTAAAAATTGAACCAAAAGCGGTAGGAGTCGGACAATATCAGCATGACGTGTCCCAAAAGAAGCTGGCTGAATCTTTAACATTTATAGTAGAAACTGCGGTAAACCAAGTTGGAGTTGATGTAAATACAGCTTCAAGTTCATTGTTACAATATGTGTCAGGGTTATCAAAATCCGTAGCAGAAAACATCGTAAAAATGAGAAGTGAAAACGGAAAATTCACTTCCCGTACCCAATTAAAGAAAGTACCACGCCTTGGTGCAAAAACTTATGAACAAGCGATAGGATTCCTTCGTATACCGGATGCAAAAAATCCTTTCGATGCAACAGGGATTCATCCAGAAAGTTATGATCTAGCAGAAAAAATCCTCGAATTTTGTGGATTAACAAAAGATGATATTGGAACTGAAAAAAGTGAATTTGTTTTAAGTAAGGTTGATATATCAGAAATTAGTGAAAGGTTAGGCGTCGGAGAAATCACTGTAAAGGACATAGTAGATACATTAATGAAACCAACGCGGGATCCACGAGATGAATTTCCACAACCTTTATTAAAAACAGATGTATTAGCAATGGAAGATTTAAAAGTAGGAATGGAATTACAGGGAACAGTTCGTAATGTTGTAGATTTTGGAGCCTTTGTTGATATCGGTGTGAAGCAAGATGGGCTCGTCCATATTTCAAAATTAAAAAAAGGAAGAGTAAAACATCCTCTAGATGTTGTATCATTAGGTGATATCGTCACGGTTTGGGTAGAAAAAGTAGAAGTTGATAAAGGAAGAATCGCCTTAACTATGATTCCACCAGAAAAACAAATCGATTAAAATAGAAAGTAGATGTAAAATAAGTAGAGGTTGGGACTTATAGCTAATTTA
>JAAYHP010000324.1 GCA_012735355.1 Lysinibacillus sp.
AAATGATGAGTTTTTACTTTTGTCCCAACCTCTTTTATTTTCGACCAAATTATTTTAGTCTATTTTTGTATCCTCAATCGAGCATATTTTTTCTTTAATTCTTTAAACAGTTCGTCAAGCTGTCTAAAGCAAGCATACTGCCCTGGCCTTGCCTTAATAAAATGCAATCGTTCCATGCCGTTGATTGGCATTACTTCATACTCTTCCCCCTGTAAAACTTCTTTAGCATCCGTTTCTGAAGTCATTACAATCAACTCTTCAAAAAGCCGAATCCCCTTTTCCATTAAGATTTGTGCTTGTCCATTTCGCTTTTCATGGGCTTCAAAAATCTCTTTACTTAAAGCGTCCCACTCTTGGAAATAGGGTTCAATTTTTTCCTTATCAATTGCATCTTTTTTAACGAAAATCATTGCTTAACCAACCCTTTTTTCAATCGCTTCTGCCCTTCACGGCACATATCAAGGAGGGGACATACATGGCATTGCGGGTTTTGTGCTTTACAATGATATCGACCGAAAAATATTAATTGATGATGAGTTTTTGACCATCGTTCTTTCGGCGTCTTTTTCATCAGCGTTTCTTCCACTTCTAACACCGTGTCTTTCCAACGACATAATCCTAATCGTTTTGACACCCGCTCTACATGGGTATCCACCGCGAAAGCAGGAATTCCAAAGGCTACAGACATAACGACATTGGCGGTCTTCCTTCCAACTCCCGGTAATGAAGTTAACTCTTCCCGGGTTTGAGGAACTTCCCCGTTAAACTCATTGATTAATTTTTCGCACAATGCTTGTATATTTTTTGCTTTATTTCGATACAAACCGATGGAACGAATATCTTGTTGCAACTCTTCTAAAGATACTGCTAAATAATCTTCAGGTGTTTTATACTTTTTGAACAAATCTTTCGTCACTTTATTGACGAGATTATCAGTACATTGGGCAGATAGAAGAGTTGCGATCGTCAATTCAAATGGATTATCGTGTACGAGTTCACAATGGGCATCTGGAAACATATCATCTATTACTTCTAAACAATGCTCCCATTGCTTTTTTGTTAACATTCTATCTCCCCTATTCTCTCTCTTCTAACCTATTATAAAATGGTACTTTTTTTGTTGGTTTTGTTGCTGGTTGTTTTGGCACGTTTACAGTTGTATGTTTTGCAAATTGCTCCCGTTGCTTTTCTACTTGTTCTACTGTTTTAATATTTTTCTTTTTCCATTCAAATAAAATACGGTCGATATAGCGCAATGAAAGTTTTCCTGCTAACACCGCTTCCTTTAACGCCTCACGAATGATTTTTGGCGAATGGTTGTCCTGATCTAACCACAAAGTAATCGTTTCCATTTCCATTGGTGAAAGTAGTCGTCCAAATTCTTGTTCAAAGATGGTGAAAATTTCGCCTTCTTCTTGTTTCTTTAATTGTTCTTCTTGTTTCAATGATTTTTTATTTAACAAATCTAAAATTCGTTCCCATAAAGGGAAAATGGAATATTTTTCGTAAATTTTTCCGTTGTTATCAACGCCTTGAGTGATTTCTAAAAATCCTTTTTGCAATAAGCGTTGTAGTTTTGCGATAATGTCATTTTCGGAAAAATGGGTGCGTTGTGCTAAATCACTTGGGGTTGGAAAATCGATTTTTTCTGAATGGAATGCAAGCAGTTGTAATAAAATGATGGCTTCATCATCTGTGATGCATAAATCTTTATAATATCGGAAAAAGTATTCAGGAAT
>JAAYHP010000325.1 GCA_012735355.1 Lysinibacillus sp.
ACTATCGCAGAACAGGCTGGAACAGAAAATAATGAAAGTTTTAAAGTTTTAAAAAGTTTCGAAGAGATAGCGAATTAAGAAGTGGAAAAAGTTGTTAATAAAGCGATAGATAAACTTCAAAATGATTTACAAACCGATGGGATGGGATTAGGTATTTATTTAAGACATTACAAACCTAAAATTTGGGAAGAGGTGAAAAATGACTGGGACGTTGGAGAAAATTACTTTTCAAAAAGTGAAATTGATGTTGTTGTAATGGTCAAAATTGAAGAACCAGGAAGCGTTAATAGGTCATCTTAAATTGTGGTGAGGAGTATGAAGTTTATTGTAGAACGATTTCCAGGAATGTATACAGTTGTTTGCACGGTACTTGCTTTTCTCATTCCTTTCTTCGTGTATAAAATTAATGAAAGGATCCATTTGAATGCAGATCCACCTTGGAAAAAGGAAGACAGACAAAAAAATCTTGATCAGTAATAATGGATAAAAAAGAGTGATTTTTGAAAAGGTATTTTACATGTTTAATTAAAAGAAAAGGTGCTTTTCATGATTTATTATATTGGCGTTACTAAAGACTATCACTTGGAAAAAGGAGACTTTATTGACAACATTGATATTACAAATTTCAAATGGTTTTGGGCCGATTTTAGTGAGCCAACGGAAGAAGAAATTACCCATTTATCTGAAACATTTCATTTTCATCCATTAGCTATTGAAGATTGTGTACAAGATATTCAACGTCCAAAATTAGACTATTATAATCATTATACATTTTTTGTGACTCATACTGTTCGGGAAGAAAAGGATGAACTTATTAAAGAAGAACTAGATTTTTTCATTAGTGACTCTTTTATTGTCACTTTTCACAAACATCCTTCTGTAGAGGTAACGAAAGTATGGAACCATTTGTTAATGCAAGAATCATTAAAACATTGGGATCCTTACTATGTTTTTTACGAATTGTTGGATAAGATTGTGGATAATTATTTTCCGATTGTATATAAAATAGAAGATGAACTGGCGAAACTTATTGCTCAAACGAATAATGAATCAATGAACCATTTGATGGAAGAGCTATTTGAAACGAGAAATATGCTTCTAGAGCTGTTGCATTCAGTCAATCCGATGCGGGATTTATTGTACCGCATGTTAAACTCCCATCATTTAAACTTAAATCGCATAGGAGATCGCAGGGAGTACTTTTCCAACATTCATGACCATCTTTTAAAGTTGTCCGAAATGGTTATGTCCAATCGAGAAGTGACAGCGGATATTCGAGATAGTTATATTTCAATGAATTCCCATCAAACGAATAACGTCATGAAGTTACTAACAATCATTACCTCTATTTTCGCTCCATTAACCTTCATTGCTGGTATTTATGGAATGAATTTTGAAAACATACCTGAATTATCTTGGAAGTATGGTTACTTTATGACGTTATGTGTCATGCTTGTTATTGGTTTTACCATGTTACTTTGGTTTAGACAAAAAGGGTGGTTTAGGTAATAAGAGAAAAAATATTTTAATTTCATATTTATTAAAATAAGAATGATTCCTGTAAATAGACAAACCATTTTAAGAAATGAAATTTTTTCATGCAAACCGCTAATGCCGATACCTGCGGTTATAATCAATATGCTTGGCCAAATAAAATTATTAAAATGGTGATAATAAAAAAGGAGGCGTATACGTAATACGTCTCCTTAAAAAATTATAGTTTACTTACAAGTGCTTGTAATGTTTCTTTTAATTCGTCGTCATGGTCTGAAAGTTCAATTAGATTCGCAACACGTTCTTTTAAAATTGGACGCTCAATTACCAATTTTTCATCCATAACGCTTACTAACAATTCAATAATTAAACGGTCGCGAATATTTAATGCTTCTTCCACACGTTCAGGTGTAATTTTTGCATCTGTTCTCAATGCTTTTCCTGCCATGCTTCATTCCCCCTATGTTTCTTTTCCTATAGTCCATAGTAACATAATATTATACTTTTTGGGACATTGTAAATATATATAATGTTTTGAAATTAAAGTGAAACATGCAAAAACACTTTTTGTAAATAAAAAAAGGGTTTTAAAGATGTATTTAGAATATATATTAATTAGAAAGGAGATGGGATTATGAGAGGTATAATCAATAATAAAAGGAGAGAAATATCTACGGAAGACGCGTACCAATTTTTAAAGTTGGCTAAAGTTGCTCATGTTGCAACCGTTGGAGAAGATGGCTATCCTTACGTTATTCCTTTTGTATACGTATATGA
>JAAYHP010000326.1 GCA_012735355.1 Lysinibacillus sp.
AGGCAACGTGATTACAGTCGACCGAGAAACGACAAAAGAAGCGAAACTTTCTTTAGATCGTATGTTGGCTTTAGCTTAAAATAGACAAACGGAGCTGTCCTTTTGCAAAAATCCTTTGAACAGCTCCGTTTTTAATTTTTTTCATATTCATAAAGATAAAAACCAGAATACTTGATGTAAAAGCCATTTTTGATTAAGTCATAGTTACTATCATCAACAGCAACACCAAAAGCAGAATTAGGACCTACTCCACTCTGTCCCCATTCAATAGGTACACCGTCTTTTGTATATAAAGTAAAAACGTGCGAAGAACTGGAGTGTGTAAATGATCCATCTTCATTAAATAAAACGTTATACAAAAATTTCCCACGATTATAATCTAAATTGTAGGTCGTATCAAAGGAAAAATAAATATCATTTCCTCTATTCCAAACCTCAACAAGATGAATATTCGTATTGTCATTCTCAGCAAGAATTATATCCATTTTTTGTTCAACATTCGTATGAAAAGGAATCCATTCAGGTTCAATAAATAATTCTACTGCCACATCATCTTTTAACTTCTTCAGGGTATAACCATCACGATCTATTACATTTTTTAAAATTCCTTCATTTGAGTATTGATCCACATAAAATACATACGTTATTAAAAGAAAACAACTTATCACTGATCCCCATATTAAAACTCTTTTTTTTCAATTTATCCTCCATCCCTATTTTTCCAATATTTGTATCTATTTATTAATATGTTGAGATGAATAATTTCAATCGTCGGAAACAAACTACTGTTGAGGAGGCGATTGGAATGAGTTTTCAAATAAGAGAAGCCATTACTGCCAATGTACAAGGTGATAGTCCTGTAGAATTCCGAGAAACAGTGGAAGATGCCATTGCTCGTGGCGATGAGCATTTATTACCCGGACTTGGCGTATTTTTAGAAAAATGGTGGCAAACTTCTAGTAAAGAAGAACAAGCTGCTTTTACGGAAAAATTATCTAAAGCTTTTCAAAATTAAGGGCTGGAAACTCTAGCCCTTTTTATAATCCCCAATCCATCGTCAAAATTTCCTTCAACTTGTTGACATTGTCTTTGCCAATTTGTTTTGCAATCATCTTTTCGATTTCCATTTTTAACGCCTCCTGTTTTTCATAACATTTCTCCCCAAGTTCAGTCAGCTCAATATATTTATCCCTTAAATTCGCTTGTTTCGTTTCAGCTAATCCCTTTTCTTCAAGCTGGCGAATAAATTTATGGGTCGCTTGTCTACTAAAATGGACTTGCTTCGCCACATGGGAAATAAAGGGCTTATTGTTATATACTTTCGACATTATATAAAATTCCGAATTGGAAATGGTGATTTCGCTTAAGTCTTTCCACTTTTCTTCTTTTATATTTTTTAATAATAATTGTTTTTTATTTATTAAATCGATTAACGATAATTGTTGCCCCTCGTCAAACAAAACTCTCACCTCACATATAAAACAACACTCCATTTTATTTATGCAGCATACTCCCAATATATTATTTATTCTATGAAAATTTTATCATATAGAGAATTCCTATTTCACATTATAGAGGAAATTCATAAGTTTATAGCCAAATTAGCTTTTTCATATTTTCTATTTGAAGTATCTGTGCCATTATTAACATATGAGGAGTATCTATCTGGAGGGAATACGAATGAATTTACATCATCAATTACGACTCTTTTATGCTTTACTAACTTTCTGTTTACTTTTTTTCATTCAAACTGAAAATGGACATGCTGCAACTTTTATAGATGTTCCAGATAGCCATCCATCAGTACTAGAAATTGAATATTTAGCAGATACAGGAATTATTAAAGGCTATCAAGATCAAACCTTTAAACCTTCAAATTACGTCACAAATTCGCAAGTAGCCCTTATGGTTACCCGTGCATTACAACTTGAATTAGAAAATCGTCCTCATCCAGGTTTTAAAGACTTATCGAACATGGATAGTGAAACCTTTAAAGCCATCGCTGCAGTGGTGGATGAAGGGATTTTTCCAAAAGGAGACCAATTTAGACCTTATGAACCTATTACGCGGGGTGAAATGGCACAAGTTTTAGTCAATGCCTTTCATTTAACAGGTTCCACGAATAAAGAGTTTAAAGATGTTCCGAAAAAGCATAAACATTACGAGGCAATTCAAATTCTTGCAGCAAACAATATTACAACTGGGTATGAAGATAATACATTCAAACCATCTAACCCTCTAACTCGATCTCATTTCTCTACCTTTATGTCCCGAGCGATAGAACGGGATTTCATTCCTGTTTCCAGCGGGTACAGTTACAATAAAGATTATGATTATGTCTATGAATTAACAGAAAACAATAAAACGACACGAGAATATTTTAATTACGTAAAAACAGATCGAAAAGGCAACTGGTGGTTTGTATTCGATGAATTTGGGACAGGTATACATTATGTCGATACGGTAGACAAAAATGGATTCACTTTTTCAGGATTCACAGAAGACGGTGTAACTATTATAGATTTCCATATTCCTTACCCAGTCAAACTCGGCACAAGCTGGAGTTATTCCATGATGAACGATTTATCGCCAGTAACTTATATCGTCACTAGCATGTCAGAAACCATTAAAACACCTGCTGGTTCCTTTGACAATGTAATTGTAATTGCAAGTTCTGACGGATTTGAATATTATTATTCTCCTGATTTTGGTCATATTTTGACGAAAGATGTGCAGCATAATCAAGTTGTATATGAACTTGTCACTTTGAAGAGAAGATGATTTTCTGAAAGAAGGATGTGGGAAATAGCAAATCTTTATATGTTGAATATTTTTATTACTAAAATAGAAAGTCTCCATTTTGCCGAATCATTTGCAAAATGGAGACTTTTCTCTAACTAACGAAATATCAGGGTTCTTCTTGCTTAACCCAAAACCGACGCTAAGACTGCTTTCTGTGCATGCAATCTGTTTTCTGCTTGCTCAAACACATATGAATTCGGGCCATCGATGACAGACGTTGCCACTTCTTCTTCGCGATGAGCTGGTAAGCAATGCAAGAACATATAATCAGGTTTAGCATGGGCTACTAACTCATCGTTAATTTGGAATCCTTTAAAATCAACTAGGCGTTGTGCAGCCTCTTCTTCTTGACCCATACTAGTCCATACATCTGTATACACTACATCGGCATCTTTTGCGGCTTCCACTGGATCGTTTGTCACAATCACCGTACTGCCATTTTTCGCTGCAATCGCTTGTGCTTTCGCAATGATGATTTCATCCGGTTCATACCCTTTTGGTGTCGCAATCACAATATCCATTCCTACATGAGCTGCAGCCACAATTAACGAATGAGCCACGTTGTTTCCGTCACCAATGTAAGCTGTTTTTAAGCCTTTAAATGTACCTTTATGTTCAATAATTGTTTCTAAATCGGCTAATGCTTGGCATGGATGATATAAATCCGTTAACCCATTGATGATAGGAATTGTTGCATATTCTGCTAACTCTTGCACCATTGCATGGGACTTCGCACGAATCATAATTCCATCTAAATAGCCTGATAAAACGCGACCTGTATCTGAAATTGGTTCACCGCGACCGATTTGTAAATCACGGGCATGTAAATACATTGCTTTACCGCCTAATTGGTGCATACCTACTTCAAAGGAAATGCGAGTACGTGTTGAATTTTTTTCGAAAATCATTCCGAGCATTTTTCCTTCTAAAATTTTTGGGCAATGACCATTTTTCGTTAACGTTTTTAATTGTGTCGCAAGGGTTACTAAATCTTGCACTTCTTCACTTGTATAATCAAGCAGCGTTAATAAATCTTTTCCCTTTAAACTTGAAACTAGTTTTAGCTGCACTTCTTCTAATAATTTCATGTGTTACTTACGCTCCCTTATGCTTTAAGATGTAAACATTATACATCTGCATATTTATTTAATCAAGTGCATTTTTATTATTTTTGAATTTTTTAGATAAAAAGCGAAAATTCACAATTTATGTATAAATATTCGTAATTTGTATAACCATGCGTTAGTATTATAAATAAATATTCATATCTATATGTTAACGTTTTCAAAGAAGAGGCTAATTTCATGTATAAAGATTAATATTTATAAAAAAAGATGTCCCATAAAGGACACCCTCTATAAATAAAAGCGAATTGGAAAACTAATCGTTTTCACAATTCGCTTCAATACATTAATCAAATTTGATTTTATTTACTGTATCCCAGTCTAGGCATTTTACAATTTCCACCATTAATTTCACTGTGTTTTCAAAATCATCCCGGTGTAAAATCGCTGCATGGGAATGAATGTAACGGGTTGCTACTCCAATGGATAAAGTCGGCACTCCATTTCCTGTCAAATGGATAGAACCAGCATCCGTTCCTCCTCCTGGCATCGACTCAAATTGATAAGGAATATTATTTTCCTCCGCAATATCGATGACGAAATCCCGCAAACCTTTATGGGATACCATCGAAGCATCGTATATAACGATTTGTGGCCCAGCACCTAATTTAGATGTCGATTCTTTTGCTGTAATACCAGGTGTGTCACCAGCAATCCCTACATCGACTGCAAAGCCGATGTCCGGTTGAATTTTAAATGTCGATGTTTTTGCACCGCGTAAGCCGACTTCTTCCTGCAC
>JAAYHP010000327.1 GCA_012735355.1 Lysinibacillus sp.
ATCCCATACAGATGGATATTTTCAATTTCCGTTTATTGGGGAAAAGCATTTGACGACGGTAACGTTATTTGAAGCAGGAGTTGCCTTAACGGTTATAGGGACTCTTGTAACGATTATTTTAAGTATAAGTGAGGATGAGTAGCGTATGGAGCAAGTGATGATGATATTAATTGGAATACTCGTTTCAGTGGCAACCTATTTAATCCTCTCTCGAAATATGATTCGTGTCATTCTTGGAACGGCAATACTGTCCCATGCAGTCAACCTACTGTTAATTACTGTTGGTGGGTTGAAGACTGGGAATGTACCTTTGCTTGGGCATGCGGATGCTCCTTTTACAGACGCATTGCCTCAGGCATTGATTTTAACAGCCATTGTAATCAGCTTTGCAACGACTGCTTTTTTGCTGGTGTTAGCTTATAGAGCATATAAAATGAATGGTTCGGATGATTTTAGAGAATTGAGAGGAATGTCAGATGAATAACGTCATTGTTTTGCCGCTGATTATTCCAATATTTACAGCAGTCATTTTAGTTTTTCTAAGAAATTATGTTGTCGTTCAACGAGTAATTTCATTAATAACGATGTTTGCAGTTAGTATCATTTCCTTTCTTTTGTTGGAGGTTGTTCAGTAGGAAGGGATATTAAGAATCGACTTTGGTGGTTGGGAACCTCCTTTTGGTATTTTGTTTGTTGCAGATTCTTTTTCAGTGCTAATGGTATTAACGGCGAACATTGTGACAAGCCTTTGTCTGCTATACGCCTTTTCAACGATTGGTGAGCGGCATGAAAAAATGTTCTTTTATCCCTATGTTTTATTATTAATCGGAGGCGTTAACGGTTCTTTTTTAACGGGGGATATTTTTAACTTATTCGTTTGTTTTGAAGTCATGCTACTCGCTTCCTATGTATTAGTTGCATTAGGTGGAGAAAAGGTTCAATTAAGAGAGTCATTAAAATATGTATTGATTAATGTTGTTGGATCTTCTGTCTTTTTAATTGCTCTTGCCTATTTGTATGGCACGTTAAAGACATTAAATATGGCCCATATTGCAGTGCGTGTTGCTGAAGTTGGCCAAGATCCGATGTTAACTACGGTATCCCTTGTATTGTTTATCGTTTTCAGTTTAAAAGCTGGGTTGTTACTATTTTTCTGGTTACCAGGATCTTACGTAGTGCCTCCAACTGCGGTACAAGCATTGTTTGCAGCTTTACTTACAAAAGTAGGGGTATATGCACTGATCCGCACCTTTACACTCATGTTCCCACATCATCCTGAGGTGACTCATACGATTATCGGGATTTTTGCTGGAGCAACCATTATTGCTGGATGTATGGGTGCGATATCGTCACGTAATGTATTATCAATTGCCTCATATAATATCATTATTGCCGTTGGGTTCATTTTAATTGGACTGGCAGTCGGCACGGAAACGGCATTGATGGGATCTGTGTTTTATTTAATTCACGACATGATTGCGAAGGCGTTATTATTTTTAATAGTAGGTATGATGTTTTACTTAACAGGTGAAAAGTTAATCGACAATATGAGCGGCCTTGTTCGAAATTATCCGTTATTTGGATGGATGTATTTTTTAGTGATGCTAGCTTTAGTTGGTATTCCACCTCTCAGTGGTTTTGTTGGGAAAATATTAATTGGTCAAGGTACGATTGAAGCAAATTCTTATGTGTTACTATTCCTTGGTTTTGCTTCAAGTCTTGCTGTTTTATATTCACTATTAAAAGTCTTTCTTTCTTCTTTCTTTGGAGAAGCGATTATTACGAATGAAGATAAAAAGCCCATTCCATTCTTTTCAATGGTTTCATTTGTTGCTTTAGCTATTTGTATCGTTGGGATTGGTTTGTTTGCAGAACCACTATTAGCGTACGTTCAAGATGCGACAAATACCCTTGTCAATCCATCTGTATATATTGATGCTATATTGAGTGAAAATTAAGGGGGTGCGAAGGTGTTTTTTGGACAATTTATATTAAATTTATTAATAGCGTTACTTTGGCTATTGTTAAAAGATGAGCCAACGCCTACACTCCCAACATTTATTACCGGTTTTTTAGTTGGGATTGGAATTCTTTATATAATGCACCGCTTCTTCGGAACTCAATTTTATTTAGTTCGGGTAGTCAAGATTATTAAGCTAATTTTAATATTCTTTAGAGAATTGGTTGTTTCAGGAGTAGTAGTAATTAAGTTAATTTTATCTCCAAAGTTAAATATTACACCGGGCATTTTTAAATATAAGACGATTTTAGAAGATGATTGGGAAGTAACGACCTTATCTTTATTGCTAACATTAACTCCTGGCTCTGTCGTAATGGAAGTATCAGAATCTGGAGATGAGCTATATATTCATGCGATGGATATGAAACAAAAAGACGATTTAATTCGTTCGTTAGGAAGGTTTGAGACGGCAATCATGGAGGTGTCCCGTTAATGATAGATGCCATTTTGTTAATCTCTCTTGCTCTATTTATGGTAGCGATTGTTCTCCATTTAATTCGAATTATTAAAGGGCCTTCGATGCCTGATCGAGCTATTGCTCTTGATACGATAGGTGTAAATTTAATTTCAGCAATGGCTATTATTTCGATACTTTTAAAAACGACAGCTTTTTTAGAGGCGATTTTAATATTAGGTATTTTAGCCTTTATTGGTACGATTGCCTTTTCTAAATATATCGAAAGAGGTGTCATTGTTGAACGTAAGTCAGATCATTGAGTGGATTAGTGTCATCATAATTTTCATAGGCTCCATTATTAGCGTTATTAGCGCTTATGGGATGCTTCGTTTCCCAGATGTGTATACCCGCGCCCATGCGGTAGCAAAAAGCGCCACATTAGCAGTGCTGTCTTGTTTAATTGGAGCCTTTATTTATATTTGGGTAAAAGATAATTATGTGAGCATTCGATTAATATTAGGGATTTTGTTTGTATTTATCACTTCTCCGGTATCTACCCACTTAGTGATACGTGCAGCTTACCGTTCAGGCGTTCCTTTAGCGGAAGGGTCTGGAGAGGATGAATTAAAGCCTATACTTTTTGGTGAAGATAAGTCTACAAAGAATGTTCAAAAAGGAGAATAATTGTACTTGATTGCAAAATCGGAAATCAATAATATTATGATGTGAATTATCTATAAACAAAAATAGAATTGAGCGAGAAGTGTTGAAAAAGTTATTTTGGTTGATATGCATAATAATTAGTATTTATGTGTTTTTGCATGTAAACAATCATTGGATTGTCATAACAGAAGAAGTATTTGAATCGGAATATATTCCGGATAGTTTTAATGGTTACCGAATCACTCAAGTTTCTGACTTACATGATGCCTTATTTGGAGAAAATCAAGAAAAGTTGATTGAGAAAGTGCGCGCAACAGACCCGGATGTCATATTCATTACAGGCGATGTGATTGACAGTAATCGCTATCAATTAGAGCGAAGCATGAAGGCAGTCCAAGGGTTTACAAGAATTGCAGACGTATATTATGTCATTGGCAATCACGAAGTAGCAGTGAATCAAGTGAGAGAAATATATGATGCAATGGAAAGTTTGGGAGTACATATTTTGCCGAATGATGCCGTTATTGTTGAACGGGATGGAGAAAGAATAGCCATCGCTGGTATTGAAGATCCGTTAAATGGTGTTGATACTCAAACAATGTTAAATATTGCGTTGGAAAATGTACCGAAAGATATGTTTACGTTGTTACTCGCTCATCGACCAGAGAAATTTGATATTTATATGGAAAATAATTTAGATTTAGTATTTTCAGGACATGCCCATGGTGGACAAATTCGAATTCCCTTTGTAGGAGGATTAGTTGCACCTGGACAAGGCTTTTTCCCGAAGTATACGGCAGGGTTTTATGAAGAAAATAATACTACGATGAATGTTAGCAGAGGTCTTGGGAATAGTGTAGTTCCTTATCGAATTTTCAATTTGCCCGAAATTGTTGTTGTTGAACTAAAAGCTTTATAACTAGAATTAAAGGAGATACGTGAATGGAAGTCACTCAATTTACGATGGAAGAAATCATTGATCCAACAGGGATTATTGAAGGGAAACGATATGAATTTTTACTAGATATTCATGTAGATGAAGAGGATGAATTATATTCTGAAGCAGGTACACAAATTCGTTTACTTTTAGGAGATAATGGAGAAGGACTTTTCATCATGAATTATTTCATTCAAGATAAGAAGGACGGAAAATATATTGAGCTGGCCCTGGAAGAAGAAGAAGAGCAATTTCTTCTAGACTTTTGTAGAGAACAATTAAATTAAACGAGCCTTTAAAAAGGTTTTTATGAATAAAAATAACTCAGCTATTCGCAATGAATGCTGAGTTATTTTACGTATAAAAGGGAGCTTATTACCTCTCAAGGAGATATATGCAAGATGCATTTTCAAGCTCTCTTATATCTTACTTTATTTTGTAACGGAAATGGGTATTTTTACAGACTCTTAATAATGTTTTAAAGAAATTAACAACTTTTGTATATTATAAAAAATTTTTTGAAGGGAAAGTTGCTTTCCTATACATTGTTTGAAAATAAATATCATTTTTTAGAAATAAAATTAAATTCGTATTTAGATTGTTATTTTAATATTTATCTATGAATAATCATATATTGAAAAAGGGCTTCACAAAATATTCAGAATCTTTTAAAATATTGATATAATTTTCAGAAAATAGCTATTATAATAATGTAATTATAATATAGAATTTAATTATTGCAGAGTGGTAATGACAATTGATAGTTCATGTTAATTGTTCATAAAGGGGATGAGAGAAATGACCATTTTAAAAGGTTTAAAGATTCTAGATTTTTCATCGATGCTTCCTGGAGTTTTCACGACGATGATGTTTGCGGATTTCGGAGCGGATGTCATCCATGTGGAATCTACTAGAAGAGTAGATTTAATGCGTATTATGCCACCATATGATGAAGATAAAGAATCTTATATACACCAGCATTTAAATCGTTCAAAAAGATCGATTCAACTGAATTTAAAAACGGAGGAAGCCGTTGAAATTGTAAAAAGGCTTATTCAAGAGTATGACATCGTAATTGAAGGATTTCGTCCTGGTGTAATGAAACGATTAGGATTAGATTATGAAACATTGAAGGAAGTAAATCCTAAGTTAATTTATTGTTCCATTTCTGGTTATGGACAGACAGGGCCATATCGGGATCGTCCAGGTCATGATAATAATTACCTTTCCATTTCAGGTATTCTCGATTATTCCCGTCCAAAAGGGAAAAAGCCGGTAGCGATGGGGGTGCAAATTGCAGATATAGCGGGAGGAACTTTACACGCAGCAGTGGGGATTTTGGCAGGCGCTTTACATCGAGAAAAAACGGGAGAAGGAAAATATATTGATATATCGATGACGGATGCGGTATTTACGATGAACGCTTTATACGGAACCGCCTTTTTAGGTAGTGGTGAGCTGCCGCAAGCAGAAGAGGAAATATTGAATGGCGGCACCTTTTATGATTATTATGAAACGAAGGATGGGCGGTATTTTTCAGTAGGTAGCCTAGAGCCCCATTTCCGAAAACTTTTATGTGAAGCATTGGATATTCCTGAGTTGATACAAAGTACCTTTAATGATTCAACGTATACGCAAAAACGATTTAAAGAAGCCGTGAAGGATGCCTTTTTAACGAAAACTTTCGATGAATGGTTGGAAGTGTTCAATGAAGATTTCGATGGTTGTGTGGAGCCGGTACTAACCTTTGAAGAAGCTTGTAAACATCCGCAAATTCAGGCAAGGGATATGATTGTTGATGTGCCGAAAAAAGATGGTACTACGCAAAAGCAAATTGGAACAGCAATAAAATTTGATGGTGTTCAGCCTACTTATAAATTTGTCGGAGCAAAAATAGGAGAACATACGGAAGAAATATTAAAATCTTTTGGCTATTCGGATGAAGAAATACAAACCTTCCAGCGAAATGGAGTGCTTCAATAAAAATAGTCCCAAAGGTAAGAACGATTACTTTTGGGACATTTTATTTTTCTACAAATTCTGCAACAAAATCTCGTAAATCTTCAAAATCTTTTTGTATGATTAAATATTTTTTATAAATGCTCATCAATTGTTCAAATAGTTCGTATTGCTCTGTAGCAAAAAATGTTTTTAACAGATTACATACATGTTTAGATGTCATTTCCGCGATAGCGTAATAGGGACTTTCCTTATCATTATATTGCAACAACCATTTTTCAATCGATAGCAACACATGTTGATTAGATTGATCAACAATATAGGCAATATTCCTTTGCACAGTCGCCTCAATTTTATGTAACAAATCTTTCTCAAACTCTTTCGCATTTAAAAAATCATAAATGCTAGTGCAAGATGCAATTTCATATTCCTTTATTAACTGGAACACATCGAAATATTGTTCATTTTTTACTAGTGCATCAATAACGATAAAGAAAATTTGCTCCAAATAGTTTTTATCGTATCGTTTTACTAATGTTTCTGGTTCTGGTTTTAGGTTAGGCAAAATATCGCCATAGTCTAATAACAATTCAACGGCATGGTTGATGAGCCGGTCATTCATAATTAAATATTTACCATGGGAAATCGTTTTTTCTATATCCTCACTTTTAGCTCCATCCACTGCTAAAATATAAGATAGCAAAGTTTGTTCTTTTTCCGTTAATGCCCATTCTCCTTTTCCCCAAGTTTTCATTACTTCAGAAATAAGATTAGGGAGTCTTTGATAATGCCTTTTTCCGCCGGTAAAGTGAAGAGTAATATTTAATAAATGAAATTCTTTTAATAAAAAAGAACGGGGATTTTTATAATCAATCTTTCGAATGAATTTATTCATAATTGTTACCCGTTGATTTTTTGTATAGAACGTATCGATTAGCTGTTGAAATTGATTCATTAAATCAAGAGGATTTTGAATCGTATTTAACGGTGCTTGTAAAAAGATTGAATATATTTTCTTTGCAAATAAGAAATGCCAAAACTCTTGTTTTTGGTTATATAAAATATGTACGAAATATTTTTTACCTACTTTATATAGGTGAATTTCACTTAATCCAGTTATGGATTTTAAGTAGTCTGTTTTTTTATCAAAAACAATATCTACAAAATGGTTAAAACTAAAAATATTTTTCACAGCTGCATCATCAAAAATGACGTATTTGTTATTTGGAGTAGAGAAGAACCTATCAATTTTTTCTTGGGCATATTGTAGTTCGATGTTAGAAGAACGAAACATCTCTTGAGTAAATAAGTCAATTTCACCCCAATGTTTTTTAACCGTATTAAAGATGATTCGGGCGACTTCATCTTTCGTAAGAAGTATTTGATCGATTGGGATTACACTGCCAAAAATATTTTTATCCAATTCATATCCGCCTAATTGTTGAATAGCTTTTTCTAAGGGTTGATTGAAATTTCCTTTAGTCATTCGAAAAAGCTGTTCATCAAGTTTTAACATCTTCTACCTCCCCTCCTTGGATTTAACAACAATATACCGAAGTTATTTCTTATTATCAAAGGTTACTTTAAAAAATTGTATAAGATTGATTTATGTAGTTTCATAGAACTATTGCATGGTAGCATTCGCAATACATAGATTAAGTGGAGAATACGTTCATATTTTATTATAACAACGGCATTCTTGAAGGAATTAATAACAACATTAAAGTGATTAATCGAATTGCCTTTGGTTATCGTTGCTTTTATCATTTTAAAAATCGAATTATAATTACTCAAAATTTAGCGA